>JBOGDF010000017.1:0-29890 GCA_050701635.1 Micromonosporaceae bacterium
GCCATCAGCAGCAACGTCGCCGGGGCCGGGTTGGCCGCGCCGGGCGGCCGGCAGCGCGGACAGACACAACCCCCGGCCGGTACGGAGAAGCCGCGGTGCGGGCCGCGCTCGCCGCACACCGCGCACGCCAGCAGCGCCGGCTCCCAGCCGGCGGCGGACATCGCGCGCAGCAGGTACGCGTCGAGCACCAGCCCGCTCGGGTGCTCGTCGTCGGCCAGCACCCGCAGCGCGCCCAGCGTAAGCAGGAACAGCCGCAGCGACGGCTCGTGTTCGACCGGGGTGAGCCGCTCGGCGGTCTCCGCGATCGCGCTGGCCGCCGTGTAGCGCGGGTAGTCGCTGGCGATCGCGCCGTGCAGCGCCATCCCCTCCACCTGCGTCACGATGTGCAGCGACCGCCCCTCCACCAGCTGTACGTCGATGTGCCCGAACGGCTCCAGCCGAGCACCGAACCGCGACGTGGTCTTCCGTACGCCCTTCGCGACGGCGCGTACCCGCCCGTGCCGGCGGGTCAGCAGGGTGACGATCCGGTCCGCCTCGCCCAGCTTCTGCACCCGCAGCACGACGGCGTCGTCACGGTAGAGGCGGCTGCGGAATCCGGGCACTCCGCCATTCTCCCCCGGCCATGCGACAACCCCCCGCTGCCACCCCGGCGACCCGACTGACCGCTCCGCCTGCCCTGGAGCCAACCGCCGCCCGCTACCGGGCAGAATGGGACCCCGGGCACCGACAGGGAGGCGGTACGCGCATGGCGGACACGCAGGCCACGCGCGTGCCCGAAATCCCCGGCTACCGCGACCTGGTGCTGCACCGGCGGGGCTCCAGCGCGGACATCTACCAGGCGCACTCCGAGGCCCAGGAACGTACGGTCGCGATCAAGCTGATGCGGCTGGACGAGATGACCACGTACGAGCAGTACCGGCAGGAGCTGGACACCGCCGTACAGCTCTCGCAGCACCCGCACGTGGTACGCATCCTCGACACCGGCGCGATCGGCGACCGCCCGTACCTGGTGATGGAGTTCTGCGCCGACGGCTCGTACGCCGAGATCGTCGCCGAGCGCGGCCCGCTGGCGATCCGGGACGCCGTCGACGTCGGCATCACCATCGCCGAGGCGCTGCACTCCGCCCACCTGATCGGGTTCATCCACCGCGACGTGACGCCGGCGAACGTACTGCGCTCGGAGTTCGGCCCGGCGCTGTCCGACTTCGGGATCGCGCGTAAACCGGCCGAGCTTACCGGCACCATCACGCTGAACAAGTTGACCCCGCACCACGCCGCCCCGGAAGCATTGCGCCGCGAGCCGCAGTCCCCGCAGTCGGACATCTACAGCCTGGGCTCCACGCTGTGGCAGCTGCTGGTCGGCTATCCCCCGTTCGCGATGTCCGGCGAGCGGAACCCGGATCCGTTCACGTACCGGGAACGGGCGCTGCACCGGCCGCCGCCGCTGGTGCCGCGGCCGGACGTACCGGTGTGGCTGCAGAGCGAGATCGCGCGGGCGATGGCGAAGCGGCCGGCGGACCGGCACCCCAGCGCCTCCGCGTTCGCCGACGCGCTGCGGCGCGGCTGGGAGACGGACAAGGGCCAGCAGTGGCAGCGGCCGGTCGCGTACCCTCCGCTGTCCAGCCCACCCGCCTCCGACGACGGGGGTACGCCGCCCGCCGCCGGCGCGATCCTTGCGGCCGACGCCCCGGCGGCGGTGTCCGGTGACGGCTCTGGTGCCCCGATGGGCTCGGCGTCCGCGCCGCCGGGTGGCTCCCCGCCGACCTCCGCGCCGCCGGGTGGTTCACCGCCGACCTCGGCACCGCCGGCCTCGGCACCGCCCGGCTCGGCACCGTCGGGCTCGGCGCCGCCGGGTGGCCCGCCGGCCGCGCTGCCGCCGCAGTCGCCGGCCGCGGTCTATCCGCAGTCGCCGGTGGCGTACCCGCACTCGCCTGCCGGGTTCCCGCAGTCGCCCGCGGGCTTCCCACAGTCGCCCGCCGGGTTTCCGCAGTCGCCGGTGGCGTACCAGCCAGGTCCGGCCGCCGCGCCGCCGGGACACGAGCCGTGGATGCGGCCCAGCTCCGGTGGCCCCGCTGGCGCCTTCCCCCCGGCGCAGCCCGAGGTCGGGCCGGCGCCGGCACCACCGACCCCACGGCCCGCGGAGCCGCAGTGGGCGCCGGTCGAGGACGAGCGGCGCCGCAAACTACCGGTGATGGGTTTCGTCGCGGCGGGAGTGGTCGGGATCGTGCTGGGCGCGATCATCATCGTGGTGCTCAAGGTGCTGCCCGGCGCGGCACCGCCGCCGCCCGAGCCGGGGCCCACCCCGAGCGCCGCCCCCGCGAGCATCGCCGCGGACAAGGCGCCCACCGGCGTCACGATCGACGACAAGGGCGACAAGGTGGTGATCTCGTGGACCGACCACACCGGCGGCACCGCGCCGCACTACCTGGTCGGCGGCCCCGAGGGCGCCAGCCCGCGCGCGTTGACCCAGGTCGAGAAGGGCGTCAGCACGGTCACCATCGACGCGCTGAACCCGGAGACCGACTACTGCTTCACCGTGATCGCGGTGATCTCCGTCGACGAGGTCGCCCCGTCCAAGGAGAAGTGCACCAACCGCGCGTGAGCTGACTCGAGGGCGCCGCTACGGTCGCCAGAACAGCGGCCGGGGGTCGAGCCACCAGGTGGTACGCCGCAGCAGCCCCTGCCGGCGGCGCAGTGCCTTCACGTACGCCGACGCGTCGCGGGACGCGGTGTCGGCATCCGGGGCCGCGACCGGGAACCCGGGGCCGAAGCCGATCGCGTTGACCAGCGACGCGAGCGGGTGCAGCTCCGGGAGCCCTTCGCCGCTGTGCGCCAGCGCGAGCTCTCCAGCAGCCCGGGACGGCGGCGGCCGGTGCCCGGCGAGGCGCAGCGCGTCGCGTACCTCCGCCCAGGCTCCTACCACCCGCTGCGGCGGCGAGCCGCGCGACAACCGGGACCGGGTACGGCGGTAGCGCAGCGCCGGGAGCAGCAGCAACACCAGCAGCAGTACGCCGCCCAGCGCCGCAGCGGCCAGCACCGACGGCGGTACGCCGGACTCCCGCGCGGCGGCCCGGGGTGGCGTGGTCGGGTTCTCGTTACCCGGCGGCGGGCTCGGGTCGGGCTTGGTGAGCTGCTGCTCCTTCTGCTCCGACTCGGCCTCGGCCTCGGGCGTGTTCTCCTCGGGCGGCGGCTGCGCGCCCTGCCGGCCCGGGGTCGGGTCGAACGGCACCCAGCCCTCGCCCAGCAGGAACACCTCGGCCCAGGCGAACGCGTCGCCGGAGCTGACCAGGTAGCGGCCCTTCTCCAGCTGCTTGCCGGCGTGGAAGCCGACCACCACCCGGGTCGGCAGCCCCACCACCCGCCCCAGCAGCGCGAACGCGGTCGCGAACTGCTCGGAGGTGCCCCGGCCGCCGCCCTTGGCCTTCGGCTCGGTCAGGAAGTACGACAGGTTCGGGTAGCCGTGCCCGCTGGGCGCCCCCGCGTAGAACTGGTACGTGGTCCGGAGGAACTTCTCCAACCGCAGCGCCTTCTGGTACGGCGTGCCCTGCCCGGTCGCCTTCTGCGCCAGCTCGGCGAACCCCTTCGGCAGCTCCCCCGGCACTTCGAGCAGGTGGTCGTACTGCTGGCCGGCGGGGATGCTGGCGCCGATCAGGTAGTTGGGGTCGCGTACCGGGATCTCGGAGGTGACGGTGTACGCGAGGCCGTCGTGCAGCCCGTCGGGGGCGGCGAGCATCCCCGAGCCGACGTCGAAGCCGGCGCGCAGCCCGCGTACCGACCGGGGCACCTCGGCCGCCGGCAGCCACGCCCCGCCCAGCGACCGTACGGTGATCCGCTGGGTCACCGTACGGCTCCGGGTCGGCGTCGGCTCGACCGCCGGCAGCACCGAGCCGGCGGCGCGGAACTCGTCGTCGGGCAGCCAGGTGATGCCGTCGAACCGCGACATCGCCACCCACCCGGTGCGTACCGGCCGGTCGGCGGTCACCTCCAGCAGCGGCAGCTCGGTCTCGGTCGCCCACGCCGACAGCAGCCCCAGCGGGTTCAACGCTTCGGAGGTCTTCTGCGGCGGTACGAACAGCGCCCGCGGATCGTACGGCTGGCTGCGGTAGAGCGCCGCCGCGGCCGGACCCAGGGTCACCGCGAGCACCCCGAGCACCGCCACCACGGCGAGCCCGGCGCCGACCCGCCGGCTGGCCTCGATCCGGCGGGCCCGCACCGGCAGGGCGGTCACCGCCGCCGCCGTGGCACCGCCGTCCCGGGTGACGACCAGATGCGCCGCCGCCGCCACCGCGAACAGCCCCACCAGGTGGTACGCCGGCCCCGCGTTCGGACCCACGAACACCAGCGATCCGGCGAGCAGCGCCAGCGGCGGTGCCAGCGCGCCCAGCGACCACCGTCCCAGCATCAGCGCCGCGCCGGTGCCGGCGAGCCAGGTCGCCACCAGCGGCAGCGCGATCGTGTCCGGCGCCGGCTCGATCGGGATCGAGCTGGTCATCAGCCGGGCGCCGGAGTTGGTCACCGCGTCCAGCAGCACCGCGGTCAGCGAGCCCGTCACCTGGGAACGTGGCCGCAGCGCCGCGGTCAGCCCGACCAGGATCGCGGTCATCCCGGCCAGCGACCCCAGCACCACCACCCCGCCGGGGCTACGCAGCCAGCGCAGCAGCAGGGTCAGCAGTACGGACGCCGCGGCCGACCCGGCCAGCACCAGCGCCAGCTGCCAGCCGATGTAGAGCCGCGCCGCCACCAGCGCCGCCGACCCGGTCGCCGCCACCAACGCCAGCGCCGACACCAGGCGCCCTACCACCGGCTCACCCCGTCCCAACGGGGCGCGAACCG
The DNA here is from genome assembly GCA_050701635.1 of Micromonosporaceae bacterium. Classification (GTDB taxonomy): domain Bacteria; phylum Actinomycetota; class Actinomycetes; order Mycobacteriales; family Micromonosporaceae; genus WHSM01. Next base: position 4,834 of record JBOGDF010000017.1, read on the forward strand.
CTCGGCGGTCTCCGCCACGATCAGGATCAGCCCGGGCAGGCCGGCCAGGCTGACGGTGCCTTCCCCGAGCACCCCGGCGACCACGGTCGGGTACACGTCGCGCAGCAACCCGACCTGCTCCAGGTCGGCGCCGGCGTGGCTGCCGGTGAGCAGCACCAGGGTGTCGCCGCGGTGCCGGGCGCGCAGCCGGCGTACCGCCGCGGGAAGTGAGGCGTCCGGGGCCCGTTGCGTCTCCGCCAGCAGATCCAGGTACGGGCCGACGCCGATCACCGGGGCGCCCGCGGCCTGCGGCGTCACCGCCCGTCCGGAGACCAGGTGCAGCTCCACGTGCAGCTCCGCCCGCAGCGCGGCGACCAGCACCGAGGCCGCCGCCTCGATCGTCTCCTCCAGCGAATCTGTGGCGCCGGCCGGCTGCGGGTGCGTCGCGGTCCGGTCGTCGAGCAGCACCACGATCCGGGGCAGACTGGTTTCGACATGCTGGCGCACCATCAGCTCGCCGATGTGGGCGGAGGTACGCCAGTGCACGTGCCGCAGGTCGTCGCCGGGGACGTACTCGCGCAGCGCGTGGAAGGTGATCGAGCCGTACTGGGCGGCGTCGACCAGGCCGTCCAGGCTCCGGGAGACCCCGACCGGGACGGTACGCAGCTGATGCACCCGCGGATGCACCCACATCCGCGCGATACCGCCGTACCTGCGGGTGGCGGCGACCAGGCCGAGCGGGTCGCGACGGGAGATCTCCATCGGGCCCACGTCGATCACGCCGCGCCGGTCGGTGGGCAGCGGATACCGCAGGTAGGTCGCGGCGCCCGCCTTGAGCCGGATCATCGGCACCGGGACCGTACGCGGCTCGTCCTCGCCCCGGGTCAGCCGCTCCACGCCGACCAGCGCCTGGGAACGCCAGCGGGCGGTGGAGCGTACGTCCACCACCGCGCTGCACAGCTCGCCCCGGTTGACCCGCTCGGGTTCCAGGTGACGGCGTACCGCCAGTGAGGGGCGGGCGCCGGCGAACAGCAGCGCACCGACGAACGCCGCCACCGCCACGGCCCCGAGCGCGACCAGCTCGGCGTAGCCGTACAGGTAGCCGGCGCCGGCCAGCAGCACGCCGGCGACGAGCACGATCAGCCCACGTCGGGTCGGCATCAGCGTCCCGGCGTCAGGTCCCGGCGGGCCTGTTGGCTGGCGTCCGGCGGCACGGCTAGCTTCCGGTGGCGGCCGGCTGCGGTACCGGGACCTCGTCGAGTACGCCGGCGACCACCTGGCCGGCGGTCTGGCCCCGCAGCTGCGCGTCCGGGGTGAGCACCAGCCGGTGCGCCATCACCGGATCCGCGAGCACCTTGATGTCCTCGGGAAGAACGTACGGGCGCCCCGCCGCCAGGGCGTACGCCTGCGCCGCCCGGGTCAGCGCGATCGCGCCCCGCGGCGAGAGCCCGAGCCGTACGTCCGGGTGGGTACGGGTGGCGTGCGCGATCTTGACCACGTAGTGGTACGCCACGTCGTGCACGTACACCCGGCGGGCGAGCTGGACCAGGGCGGCGATCGACGCGGTGTCGGTGATCTCCGGCAGGTCTTCCGGGGAGCGCCGGGCGGCGCCGCCGCGCAGCACCTCGACCTCGGTCAGCTCGTCGGGGTAGCCGACGGAGAGCCGGATCAGGAACCGGTCGAGCTGCGCCTCGGGCAGCCGGTAGGTGCCGTCCATCTCCACCGGGTTCTGGGTGGCGACCACCAGGAACGGGCGCGGCACCGGATGCCGTACGCCGTCCACCGTGACGTACCGCTCCTCCATCACCTCGAGTAGCGCGGCCTGGGTCTTCGGGGACGCCCGGTTGATCTCGTCGGCGATCACCACGTTGGCGAAGACCGGCCCGTTGTGGAACTCGAACTCGTGGGTGCCCTGGTGGAAGATCGTCACCCCGGTGACGTCGCTGGGCAGCAGGTCCGGCGTGAACTGGATCCGCCGCCAGGCTCCCCGTACGCTCGCCGCGATCGCCCGGGCGAGCGTGGTCTTGCCGACCCCGGGCACGTCGTCGACGAGGATGTGGCCTTCGGACATCAGCGCGGTGAGCGCCAGCCGCACCACCTGCGACTTGCCGAGCACCACCTGCTCGATGTTGGCGGCCAGCCGGTTGAAGATCTCGGTGTAGCCACCGACCTCGGACGGGTCGGGTGGCTCGACCGGGGCGTGCGTCACTGCGGCTTCTCCTGGGTCGGGCGCGGACAGGCTTCACAGGGCGTTAACAGGTAGGCAGGATCGCAAGGTTAGCCGTGTCCCCGTCCCCCTGGTCCAGATTCAGCCAGACGTGCATGATGTACCGACCGTCGCCCATCTTGATCCACCACTTGCTCGTCTTGTTGTCGTTGTAGACGTACGCGGTGTGGGTCCGGCCGTTCAAATCGGCCTTCTTGCATACCGCCTGGAAGCGGTTGCCGTTGTAGACCTTGCCCTGGCCGCTGCTGGTCTCCGCTGCGTCGGAGTAGACGGTGATCCCGGGATTGCAGTAGGTACGCCGATCCGGGTCGGACGAGTTGGTGTCGTTGATGCACCGTACGGCGCCCGAGATCCGGTCCGTGGTCGCGTCGCGCCGGGCGGTGCCGGAGCCGATCTGGTTGGTCGCCGTGACCACCACGGTGTACGTACGCCCCGCCTGCAGCCCGCCGATCGTGATCGACGAGCAGTTGCCGCTGACCGTACTGCCGCCCTCGACCCGGGCGCTGCAGTTGGTGTTGTACCCGTAGTCGTTGACGCTGAAGTTGACCGTGATCTGGGTGGCGCCCGGGTTGACGCTGTTGATGGTGACGCTCGGTGCCCGGCCCACCTTGGCGCTGGCGCTCGCCGGCTGCCCGGCGCCCGCCCCGTTGTGCGCCCTGATCTCGAAGGTCACCGTCTCGCCGGTCGGCAGCCCGTTGATCACCGCGCTCCGGGCGTCGCCGCCGACGGTCACCGGGTTACCGGTGCTCGGGGTGACGACGTACTTGGTGATCGGGTTGCCGTTGTCGGCGGCGGCGTCCCAGCGCACCGTGATCTGGTCGTCGCCGGTGCCGGTCGCGCTGGCGTTCTGCGGCGCGGCGGGCGCGGCGTACGGGCGCACCTCGTTGCTCGGCCGGCTGGGCGCGCTGCCGGCGCCGGAGTCGTTGCGCGCCATCACCGTGAACCGGTACGGCTGCCCGTACGTCAGGCCGGTGATCACCGCTTCGTTGCCGTTGACGGTCTGCGGCGTCACGGTCGGGCTGGGCGCGCCGTTCTCCAGGGTGGTCACCACGTAGTCGCGGGCGCCGCCCACGGCACTCCAGGTGACTCTGGCGCCGCCCTCGGCGGGCGCGGCGGCGGCGCGTACGTTCTGCGGCGTGCCGGGGATCCGGTCGGTCGGCGTCACCGGCTCCGACAGCGCCGGCGGCCCCTCACCGAACCTGTTGGTCGCCCGCACCGTGAAGGTGTACGTGCTCCCGTTCTTCAGCCCGTCGATCACCATGCTGGTGTCGCCGCCGCCGACCCGCTCGGAGCCGCCGTCCCAGGTCACGTCGTACTTGTCGATCGGATCGCCGTTGGCGGCCGCGGCGCCCCAGGAGAGGTTCACCTTCCCGTCGCCGGCGACCGCGGTGACCGGCACCGGCGGCCCGGGCGGGCCCTGCTTGTCGTTGTCGCCGGGCTTGTCGTTGCCCCGGTCCGGCGCGGGCAGCACCCGGCCGTTGAGCCCTTCCCCGCCGGCCACGTCTTCGCGGTACTTGTTGACCTCCTGGGTGCTGCCGTCTTCGGCCACCACCCGCGCCACCGCGGTCTCGGGCGAGTTAATGAACAGCTTGCCTTCGCGTACCTCCAGCTCCAGCTCGCCTTCGGCACCGTCCATCTCGACCGGGTCCAGCGGCGCACCGTCGGGGCTGAACACGTACACCGTGGCGCGCTTCTCGTCCGGTACGTAGATCCGGTCCTGGTACGGCACCGCCACCCCGGCGGTGATCCCCGCCGGCAGCCGGAAGCTGGTCGGCCGCAGCGTCTCGCCGAGCTTGAGCACGGTGACCGTACGGGTCTTCAGCGACGTCACCGCCACGGTCTTGCCCACGGTGCGTGCCGGCGCCTGCGCGTCGGCGAGCGCACCCACCTCGACCTTGCGTACGCCGTCCTTCTCGACCACCGCGAGCGTGCCGGCGGCACGGTCGATGGCGAGCGCGCCGTGGTCCAGCACGGTGAGGCCGAGATCGCCGTCCGGCTCACCGACCACCTCGCTGCGCTCGGAGCGCGCCGCGTCGGTGCCGACCTTGGCGGCCACCACGGTGCCCTGGCTGGGCACCGCCAGCCACAGCTTGCCGTCGCCGTCGAACGCTCCGCCGGTGAGCGGCGGCGGCAACCGCAGCACGTCCTTCGACGCCCGTAGGGTGACCGGGTCGATGCCGCGTACCAACCCCTTGGTGCGGTCCACGATGGCGGCGGTGTCGCCGTGCAGCACCACCGAGATGTCGGAGTTGGCGCCGACGTTGAGGGTGCCGGTGAAGCCCATCCGGGTCAGGTCGACGGAGGTGACGCGGCCGGAGTCAAGGTCGTGCAGGATCAGGTACTTGTCGTTCTGGGTGACGCGTACCTTGTGACCCCGGGCGTCGACCAGCGGCTGCCGCATGTCGACCCGCCCGGAGTTGGCGTTGACCCGGCTCGCGGTGCCCGGCTTGCTGCTCCACAGCCAGGAGTTGCCGTCCGAGACGTTGAACGCGTCGATGAAGGCGCCGGCGCCGAGCAACGTGGCGGCCATGGCTCCCACGAGGGACAAAACTATCCCAATACTGATAAAACCACCGGAACGGCCTTGTGAGCGACTCCTGACGGGTATCGACCCCGGATCATGCATCACAAATAACCCCCGTGGAGGAGCAGCCACGACCAAAGCGCCGAGGCAGCCCCATAATACGAGCCCGTCAATGCGTTTCCAGGTCTCAGTTGGGCAAACACCGCACAGTTCACCCGTCGGCGGCCCGATCTTCAGCCAGTCGATCAAGTAGCCTGCGCCGCCGCATCGCCTGCTGCCGGTTGCTCAGAAGCCGAGTTTGCGCAGCTGTTTCGGGTCCCGCTGCCACTCCTTGGCGACCCGTACGTGCAGATCCAGGTAGACCCGGGTGCCGAGCAGCTCTTCGATCTGGGCCCGCGCGGCGGCGCCGACGTTGCGCAGCCGGCTGCCCTTGTGGCCGATCACGATCGCCTTCTGGCTGGAGCGCTCCACGTACAGGTCGGCGTAGATCCGGGTCACCGGCTTGCCTTCGTCGGGCGGGCGTACCGACATCTCCTCGACGATCACCGCGATCGAGTGCGGCAGCTCGTCGCGTACCCCCTCCAGGGCGGCTTCCCGGATCAGCTCGGCGACCATCACCTGCTCCGGCTCCTCGGTGATCATGTCGTCCGGATACAGCTGCGGCGACTCCGGGAGATATTTCGCCAGTACGTCGACCAGCAGGTCGACCTGCTCGCCGGAGACCGCGCTCACCGGCACCACCTCGGCGAAGTCCGCCAGCCGGGAGACCGCCAGCAGCTGCTTGGCCAGCTGATCCCTCGAGACCAGGTCGATCTTGGTGACCACGGCGACCACGGAGGCGCTCAGCCGCGCGATCTCACCGGAGATGAAGCGGTCGCCGCGGCCGATCTCCTCATTCGCCGGGAGGCACAGGCCGATCACGTCGACCTCGCTCCAGGTCTGGCGCACCAGGTCGTTGAGCCGCTCGCCGAGCAGCGTACGGGGCTTGTGCATGCCGGGGGTGTCGACCAGGATCAGCTGGCTGTTCGGGCGGTGCAGCACGCCGCGCACCACGTGCCTGGTGGTCTGCGGCTGGCTCGAGGTGATCGCGATCTTGGAGCCGATGATGGCGTTGGCCAGCGTCGACTTGCCGGCGTTGGGGCGTCCCACGAAGCATGCGAACCCGGCGCGGTACGTGGTGTCGTCCTCAGGCTGGCTCATAGGCAACCCATTCTGCCGGGCGTACCCCCGGAAAGGTTCAATGGGGCGCATGCCCGCACCGATGAACCGTCCGCCGACCGCTGAGGCGCTCGACCTGCTCCCCCACCCGGAGGGTGGCTGGTACCGCGAAACCTGGCGGGCCCCGGTCACCTTCTCCCCTCCCGGGTACGCCGGCCCGCGCGCCGCCGCGACCGGGATCCTGTTCCTGCTCTGCCCCGGCGAACGGTCGGCCTGGCACCGGGTGCGCTCCGACGAGCTGTGGCTGTGGCACTCCGGTGGCCCGCTGACACTCAGCCTCGGCGGCGACGCCGAAGCGCCTGGCACGGCGGAGCAGCTGCTGCTGGGCGCCGACCTGAGGGCCGGTCAGCAACCGCAGCGGCTGGTGCCGGCCGGTGTCTGGCAGGCGGCCGAGCCCGCCGCGGACCACGAGGTGCTGGTCAGCTGCGTGGTCGCGCCCGGCTTCGACTTCGCCGACTTCGAGCTACTCCCCCACTGACGCCCCTCGCCAGCCCCAAGATCGCCGGTTGGGGAACGAAACGGCGGCGAAGACCGCCGAAGCGTTCCCCAATCCGCGATCAAGGAAAGGCTACGCCGGGTGTACGCCGACCAGGGTGCCGTCGGGGTGGGCGACGTGCACCGGGACCTGCGGGGTCAGGTCCCGTACGGCGGCCAGGCTGGCATCGTCCAGATCCGGATTGTCGGTGACCACCGCGGCCGCCTCGAGGCCGCTGGCGCCGGCCGCGACGGCGTTGGCGACCGCGAGCTGCAGCGCGGTGAGCGACAGCGACGGCAGCATCACGCTGGCGGCGGCGTACGTGCGGCCGTCCGCGTCACGTACCGCGGCGCCTTCCAGCGCGCCGACCCGGGCCCGTGCCGAGCGCGCCAGGATCACCAGCTTGCCGTCCTCCGGATCGATCTCCGACGGAGCCTCAGGGTGCATCTGCGGTCTGCCTCTCCTCGCTGATACCTGGTGCCGAGCCGGCCGCGCGCCGGATCAGTACGGTGTCGATCCGGTTGCGGCGCCCGGTGGTGCCCTCGGCGGTCATCTTCAAGCCGTACACGGTGGCGGCGGCGCCGGGGATCGGCACCCGGCCGAGCGCCTGCGCCAGCAGCCCCGCCACGGTCTCGACGTCATCATCGTCCACCGGCTCCAGCTCGAACAGCTCGGCCAGGTCTTCCAGGGAGAGCCGGGCGCTGACGCGTACCGCGCCGTCGGGCAGCTTCTCCACCGGCGGGCGCTCCACGTCGTACTCGTCGGTGATCTCGCCGACGATCTCCTCCAGGATGTCCTCGATGGTGACCAGCCCCGCGGTGCCGCCGTACTCGTCGACCACGATCGCGATGTGGGTACGCGCCGCCTGCATCTCCCGCAGCAGGTCGTCCACCGGCTTGGACTCCGGTACGAACGTGGCGCCCCGCATCGTCTCCCCCACCGCGGTACGCGCGGCGCGGGCACCGGCCTGGCTGTGGCGTACCAGGTCCTTGAGGTAGACCACGCCGAGCACGTCGTCGATGTTCTCTCCGACCACCGGGATCCGCGAGAAGCCGGAGCGCAGCGCCAGCGCGAGCGCCTGCCGCGCGGTCTTGTGCTCCTCGATCCACACCATGTCGGTACGCGGCACCATGACTTCCCGGGCGATCGTGTCGCCCAGCGCGAACACCGAGTGGATCATGTCCCGCTCGCCGTGCTCCACCACGCCGCGCTGCTCTGCCAGGTCGACCAGCTCCCGCAGCTCCACCTGGCTGGCGAACGGCCCCTCCCGGAACCCTCGTCCCGGGGTGACCGCGTTGCCGACCAGGATCAGCAGGGTGGCGAGCGGCCCCAGCGCGCGCCCCAGCCACCGCACCGGGCCGGCGGCGGCGAGCGCGATCGGGTAGGCGTGCTGCCGCCCGATGGTGCGCGGACCGACCCCGACCAGCACGAAGCTGACCACCGTCATCGCGCCGGCGGTGACCAGCGCCGCCGCCCAGCCCACGCCCCAGGTCTGGAACGCGATCAGCGCCACCACGGTGGTGGCGGTCAGCTCACACACCAGTCGCAGCAACAGCAGCAGATTCAGGTGCCGCGGCCCGTCGGCGGCGACCACCTGGAGGGTACGAGCACCCGCCGACCCCTCGCGGGCCAGCTCAGCCGCGCGCGCCACCGAGATCTGCGACAGCGCGGCGTCGACCATCGCGAACGTGCCGGCGAGCACCACCAGTCCGGCGGCGACTCCCAGCAGCGTCAGCACGTCCATGGCACCCGATCAGGGGGTACGTGGCCGGCCCGCACGCCGCCACTCGGTGAGCAGCCGCTTCTGCAGCCCGAACATCTCCCGCTCCTCGTCCGGCTCGGCGTGGTCGTACCCCAGCAGGTGCAGTACGCCGTGCACGGTGAGCAGCTCCAGCTCCTCGGCGGGGCTGTGCCCGGCGGTGGCCGCCTGTTTCGCCGCCACCTCGGGGCAGAGCACGATGTCGCCCAGCATCGCCGGCTCGTGCGGATCCGGGCCCGGCGAGGGACCCCGGTCGACGGTCGCCTCGTCCATCGGGAACGCCAGCACGTCGGTCGGCCCCTTGCCCCCCATCCACCGGTGGTTGAGCTCGGTCATGTACGCGACGTCGACCAGCAGCACCGACAGCTCGGCGAGCGGGTTGACGCCCATCTTCTCCATCGCATACCGGGCGGCGGCCAGGATCTCGTCGGTGTCGGTCTCGACGCCGGACTCGTTGGCGATCTCGATGGACACGCGCTACTCCCCGGTCACCGGCGCCGGCCGGAGCGACGGTTCGGCACCGGGTGCGGGCCGCGCTCGGTCTGCCGCGACGCGTCCCACCGCTCGTACGCGTCGACGATGTCGGTGACCAGCCGGTGGCGCACCACATCCGAGCTGGTCAGGTACGCGAAGTGGACGTCGTCGACGTCTTCCAGGATGTCGCGGACGATCTTCAGGCCGCTGGTGGCGCCGCCCGGCAGGTCGATCTGGGTGATGTCGCCGGTGACCACGATCTGGGAGCCGAAGCCGAGCCGGGTGAGGAACATCTTCATCTGCTCGGCGGTGGTGTTCTGCGCCTCGTCCAGAATGATAAAAGCATCATTAAGGGTGCGACCCCTCATGTAAGCCAGGGGCGCAACCTCGATGGTGCCGTTGGCGATCAGCCGCGGGATCGAGTCGGGGTCGACCATGTCGTGCAGCGCGTCGTACAGCGGGCGCAGGTAGGGGTCGATCTTCTCGTACAGGGTGCCGGGGAGGTAGCCGAGCCGCTCGCCGGCCTCCACCGCGGGGCGGGTCAGGATGATCCGGGTGACCTGCTTCGCCTGCAGCGTCTGCACCGCCTTGGCCATCGCCAGGTACGTCTTCCCGGTGCCCGCCGGCCCGATCCCGAACACGATGGTGTGGCCGTCGATCGCGTCCACATACCGCTTCTGGCCCAGCGTCTTGGGCCGGATCGTACGGCCCCGCCGGGACAGGATGTTGAGCGTCAGTACGTCGGCCGGCCGCTCGTCGGAGTCCGACGCCAGCATCGCGATGGTGCGGCGTACCGCGTCGGGGGTGAGGGTTTCACCCTTCTCGACCAGCTCCACCAGCTCGGCGAAGAGCCGCTCGGCGGTGGCGTTGTCGGCCGCGTCGCCGGTCAGCGTGATCTCATTGCCCCGGACGTGGACGTCGCTGTTGAGGTGCTCCTCGATCTGTCTGAGGATCTCGTCGCCCGCACCGAGCAGGCTCACCATGGTGTGCGGGTCAGGGACCGTGATCTTGGTCTGTGCCCGGGCGCGTGATGACGCCTTCCCACTGGATCGTTCGGTCATAAGCCGGCCGCTGAAGGCCTCCAGTCCACCTGCTCTCAATCTCGTGCCCCGGCCCCAGCCAGAGCGCCCCGACGGTGGCTCCATCGTATCCGCGCCACCGACAAAATGACCTGACCAATTACGGCTCCGACGCGGAGATCCCGTCGAAGCTCTCCTGGGTACGCGTGAACCGGTACGTCGCCCAGTGCAGCTTGACCACCTGGCCGGACCCGTCGCGGGTGAGCCGCAGCTGTTCGCCGATCTCGCGTCCGGCGACGGTACGCAGCAGGTCAAGCCCCTCGGGAGCGAACACCGCCGGCGGCTGGTCGTCCGGGGCGTCCACCGGACGGGACTCCAGCCGCCCCTGCCGCCACGCGAACACGTACTCGAAGCCTTCGCCCCACCAGCGGCCGAGCACGCTGCGGTATTCCTCCGGCGCCGGCTCGCCCGGGCGCCACGGCGCGATCTCGGGCGGGTCGTCGGCCAGCGTGGTGTCCAGCAGCTGGTGACTGAGCTCCAGCGCCCCGACGGCGGTGCCGGAGGAGAGCAGCACCGCGGCGCCGGTGGCCGGCGGTACGTCGGCGCCGCGGCGGCCGTACACGTCGGCGAGGAAGCCGGGCATGGCACCGCCGTGCCCGACGTCGACCACCCGGTCTCCCTGCGGGAACATGATCAGCCCCAGCCCGAGGCCGGAGCTCCAGAGTTGCTGGTCCCGTACGGTCAGCGGCCAGGTCATCTCGTCCAGGGTGTCGGCCGCCAGTACGGCGCCGTCCGGGTCCACCGTGCCGGGGTCGGCCAGGAACGCCGCCCAGCGCGCCATGTCGCCGGCGGTGCCCCACAGCTGGCCGGCGGCGGCGTACCCGCCCAGGTCGGTCTGCGGCTCCGGCCGTACGTGGTCGGAGTACGCGTCGACCAGGTAGCCCTGGGCGGCGCGCTCGGTGGGCTGCGTGGTGATCTGCTGCAGCCCGAGTGGCCGCAGCACCCGGTCGAGCAGGACCTCTTCCCAGGTCGCCTTTCGCTTGGCCGCCACCAGCTGGCCGAGCAGCGCGAACCCGAGGTTGGAGTAGTGGAACCGGCGCGACGGCGGCAGCACCCGCTCGGCCCGTGCCAGCTCGGCCACCGCCTGATCGTCGGGCACCACCGCAAGGGTGTCCCAGATGTCGCCGTACGGCTCTCGCTGCAGGCCGGAGGTGTGGCTGAGCAGCCGGCGCAATGTCAGCTCGCCGTGCTTCGGCACGGTCAGGTGGTCGGCCAGCGAGTCGTCGAGGTCGCACAGCCCCTCGTCGCGGCACTGCATCACCATCACCGCGGTGAAGGTCTTCGTGACCGAACCGATCCGGAATTGGGTGGCGGCGTCGAGGGTGGTGCCGTTGCCCGTCGTACCCACCTGGAAAGTCCAGAGTGGACGGTCCGCGCGGTGCACCGCGGCCTGCAGCGCCGGGACCCGGTGCTGTTTCTGCTTCTTCCTGACCAGCAATTCCAGCTGCTGCCCGACCTCACCCACGCTGGCCTCCTTTGGTCCCGTGGTACGCCAGGCAGCACGCTACCCAACCCCGGTCACGCGATCGCAACGACCGGAGCGCGGGCCTCAGCGCGGCAGCATGGAGCCGAGCGGCTTGCCGCCGAAGACGTGCGCGTGCACGTGGAACACCTCCTGGCCGGAGTTGCGGCCGGTGTTGAACAGCAGCCGCCAGCCGGAGTCGGCGGCCCCCTCCTGACGCGCGACCTCGGCGGCGGCGGCCAGCAGCTCGCCGGCCAGCTCGGGGTCGGCCTCGGCGAGCGCGGCGACATCCTGGTGGTGCGCCTTCGGGATCACCAGTACGTGCACCGGCGCCTTGGGGTCGATGTCGCGGAACGCGAGCGTGGTCTCGGTCTCGTGCACCACCGTCGCGGGAATCTCCTTGGCGACGATCCGGCAGAACAGGCAGTCAGCAGTCACCCCCGGATGCTATGTGCTCGACCGCCGGAGCGCTGGACGCGTACCCGCGAAACCGGGGCCGAAGCCTGCGAACAACCCTCGGCCACGCGGGGCCGGTCAGTACCGGGGACCGGGGTGGTGTCGCTCGGGGGTCGGCTGCCGGTGGTTGGCCCACAGGATCAGGGTGGTGATCAGCCCGATGCCGCCGCCGATCATCATCACCCAGCCCACCACGTCCAGGTCGAGCCAGTCCATCCACGGCACCGGTCCGCGGAGACCGAAGGTGACGATCGCGCCGAGACAGATCATGAAGATGCTCGCGCCAATACCCACAAAACACTCCGCACTACTCAGGGGCCTGTCACAACACGGGCAGGATGCCATAAACCAGCGGGTATAGCACGGTCGTAACACTATGGCTCGAACCAGCGATATTAGCCCCACCTGCCGGTACGCGCGTTCACCACCGACAGCGCCGCCACCCCAGCGGTGGAGGTACGCAGCACCGAGCTGCCCAGCCTCACCGGGCGCGCGCCGGCGCTGACGAAGGCGGCCAGCTCCTCGGGCGCGATGCCACCCTCGGGACCCACCACCAGCACGATCTCGCCGTCTGCGGGCAGGTCGATACCCGCCAGCGGCGCCGTCGCTTCCTCGTGCAGCACGTACGCCGCCGTGGCGGCCCCGACCAGGTCGGCCACCGCCGCCGTCGAGGCAAGCTCGGCGACCGCCGGGAACCAGGCGCGGCGGGACTGCTTCGCCGCCTCCCGGGCCACCGCACGCCACCGCTCCAGCGCCTTGGCGCCCCGGTCGGCCTTCCAGCGGGCCACCGAACGCGCCGCCGACCACGGCACCACGGTGTCGACGCCGACCTCGGTCATCGCCTGTACGGCGAGCTCGCCCCGATCGCCCTTCGCGATCGCCTGCACCACCGTCACCCTCGGGCACGGCTCCGGTTCGCGGCTGCGCTCGCGTACCACCAGATCGAGTGCACCCCGGGAGACCGCGACCACCTCGCAGCGCGCGAGGCCACCGGCGCCGTCACCGAGCAGCAGCGCCTCACCCACCCGCAGCCGCTGCACGGTGGCCGCGTGGTGCCCTTCCGGACCGTCCAGCCGGAACGTGTCCTCCGGCGGAAGTGACGCGACGGTGAAGAGCGACAGGGTCACGCGTGGCCGTTGAAGGCGTCCCGCATCCGGGCGAAGAAGCCGCCGGGATGGCGCGCCGGCTCGATCACTTCCTCACCCCGTAGCCGGCTCAGCTCGCGCAGCAACCGCTCCTGCTCGACGTCGAGCTTGGTGGGGGTACGGATGTCGAGGTGCACGTACAGGTCGCCGCGACCGTTGCCGCGCAGCCGCGGTACGCCGCGCCCCCGGATCCGCAGCGTCGAGCCGGGCTGGGTGCCGGGGCGTACCTCCGCGGACTCTTCGCCGTCCAGGGTCTTGATCGTCATCTGTGTGCCGAGCGCGGCCGAGGTCATCGGCAGCACGACCCGGCAGTGCAGGTCGTCGCCCTTACGGCTGAACACGTCGTGCGGGCGCTCGTGGATCTCCACGTACAGGTCGCCGGCCGGACCGCCGCCGGGGCCGACCTCGCCCTGACCGGCGAGCCGGATCCGCATCCCGTCGTCCACCCCGGACGGGATCTTCACGGTGATGGTACGGCGGGAACGTACCCGGCCGTCGCCGGCGCACTTCGGGCACGGGTGCTCGATCACGGTGCCGTACCCCTGGCAGGCGGCACACGGGCGGCTGGTGAGCACCTGGCCCAGCAGGGTGCGCTGTACCGACTGCACCTCGCCCCGGCCGGCGCAGGTGTCGCAGGTGCTCGGGTGGGTGCCGGCGGCGGTGCCGGCGCCGTCGCAGGTGCCGCAGCGGGTGGCGGTGTCCACGGTCAGCGGGGTTTCCACGCCGAACGCGGTCTCCTCCAGGTCGAGGTCGAGCCGGATGATCGCGTCCGCCCCGGCCCGGGTACGCGGTCGCGGGCCGCGCGCGGTGGCGCCGCCGAAGAACGCGTCCATGATGTCCTGGAACCCGACGAACGGGCTGCCCGCGGCCCCGGCACCGCCGCCACCGGGCGCGAGCGGGTCGCCACCCAGGTCGACAATCTCCCGCTTGGCGGGGTCGGAGAGCACCTCGTACGCGGCGTTGATGTCCTGAAACCGGTCGTGCGCTTCGGAGTCGCCGTTGACGTCGGGGTGGTACTTACGGGCGAGACGGCGGTACGCCCGCTTGATGTCCTCCGTAGAGGCGTCACGGGGTACGCCGAGAATGGCGTAGTAGTCCTTTGCCACGTTTGCTCGCATGTCCCTTGAGTGTCCTGGTCTCGATCTGTCCCGGTCCTGTATTCCCGTCAACCCGGGGTCCCTCGTCAACCCCGGGCTCGCGTTCAGCCTTGCGCCAGCACGTCGCCGACATACCGCGCCACGGCTCTCACCGCGGCGATCGCGCCTGGATAGTCCATCCTGGTCGGCCCCAGTACGCCCAGCCCGCCGACCACCGTGGCGCCCGGCCCGTAGCCGGCGCTCACCACGGACGTGGCGCGCAGGTTTTCGTACTCGTTCTCGTCGCCGATCCGCACCCGCAGGGTACTCGGGGTGTCGGCCTCCCCGACCAGCTTGAGCAGCACGACCTCCTCCTCGAGCGCCTCGAGGATGCCCCGCATGGTGCCGGAGAGGTCCAGCGCGTTGCGGGTCAGGTTGGCGGTGCCGGCGAACGCCATCCGCTCCTCGGGCCGCTCCACCACGGTCTCCAGCAGCACCGTGGACAGCGTGTTCATGGTGGGAAGCAGCTCACGCTTCACGTCGTCGAGCAGCGTCTCGATCACCGTCGGGGTGTCGGTGAGCCGGCACCCGACCAGCTTCTCGTTGATCCAGGTACGCAGCGCGAGCACGTCCTCCTCGCTCACCGAGCCCGGCAGCTCCACCACCCGCTGCTCCACCCGGCCGGTGTCGGTGATCATCACCAGCATCAACCTGCTGTCGGTGAGCGGCACCAGCTCGAGATGCCGTACGGCGCTGCGGGACAGGCTCGGATACTGCACCACCGCGACCTGGCGGGTGAGCTGCGCCAGCAGCCGCACCGTACGGTGCACCACGTCGTCGAGGTCTACCGCGCCTTCCAGGAAACGCTGGATGGCCCGCCGCTCGGCGGCCGACAGCGGCTTGATCCGCCCCAGCCGGTCGACGAACAACCGGTAGCCCTTGTCGGTGGGCACCCGACCGGCGCTGGTGTGGGGCTGGGTGATGTAACCGGAGTCCTCCAGGAACGCCATGTCATTACGCACCGTGGCGGGCGAGACATGCAGGTGGTGTCGCTCGACGAGGGACTTGCTGCCGACCGGCTCGTGGGTGGCGACGTAGTCCTCGACGATGGCACGCAACACGTCCAACTTGCGCTCGTCAAGGGGCACCTGCCACCTCCCCACGGTCATCGGCATCGGCGCCAGCGGTGTTGCTTGGCACTCGCCAGGCTGGAGTGCCAGTCTACGCGCCACCGCGCCAATAGCCGAGCCACGGAGCCGTGCGGCGCAAACACGGACAGTTCACACCGATGCCGCGAAGCCCGGCAAGATGCCCCACGGGTAGTGACACCGATGTGTCGTGGCACCACAATGCTCACGCTGGCGTACGTTGCCTCGGCCGGCGTACCTCTGACCACGGACGGATCACATGGAACTCTCCGCACAGCTGCGCGTACTGGGGCTCGGCGAGGACGCGTCGGCGGCGTACCAGGAGTTGCTGCGGTCGGGGCCCGCCACCGCGACACAGCTCAGCGAGGCGCGGCGCCATCCGGAGCCGGCGATCCGGCGCGCGCTCGACCAGCTGGTGGAGGTCGGGCTGGCGGCGACTACCGGCAGTAACGGCACCCGGTACGTGCCGGTGTCCCCGCAGACCGGACTCGAGGTGCTCAGCCTGCGCCGCGCCTCCGAGCTGCAGCAGGCCAGAGTGGCGGCGCTCAACGCGTACGAGGTGTTCCGCCGTACCGTCTACGCGCAGTCCACCGACGACCTGGTCGAGGTGGTCACCGGCCCCGCCATCGTGGACCGGATCCAGCAGGTGGAGGCCGGGGTGCAGCGCGAGATCCGGCGGCTGGACTCCCCGCCGTACTACCTCGGCCCGGCGGCCAACCCGAACGAGCTGGAGCACCTCTCCCGCGGCGTCGGCTACCGGGTGGTGTACGCGCAGGCCTCGCTGGAAGTCCCCGACTACCTGTCGGAGAACATCCTGCCGTCGGTGCAGGCCGGCGAGCAGGCCCGGGTGCTGCCGGCGGTGCCGGTGAAGCTGACCCTGGTGGACCAGAGCCTGGCGCTGGTGTCGCTCACCATCGAAGAGGCCGAGGTCAACCGGTCGTTGCTGATCGTCCGCCCGTGCAGCCTGTTCTCGGCGCTGGCCGGCCTCTTCGAGTACGCGTGGCGCGCCGCCCTCCCGCTGCACCCCGAGCCGAGCAGCGCCCCCCGCGCGGTGACACCGTTGGAACGCCGCCTGCTCGCGCTGCTCGCCGCGGGCGCCGGCGACGACACCATCGCCCGTACGCTCGGCGTCAGCCGCCGTACGTTCTTCCGGTACCTGGAGAAGCTGATGGCCCGTGCGGGCGCCACCACCCGGTTCCAGTTGGCGTTGCACGCGTCCCGCCAGGGGTGGCTGTAGCGGGGCTCAGGGCAGCAGGTCGCGTACCACCGCGTCGGCGAGCAACCGGCCACCCAGGGTGAGGATCGCCTGCCCGGCGGCGTGATCGGACGGCTCCAGCAGCTCCCGGGCGAGCGCGTCGCCGGCGGCTTTGCGCCCCGCGTCGTCCAGGCTGGCCAGCGGCAGCCCGGAGGCCAGCCGCAGCCGCAGCATCACGTCCTCGGTGTGCCGCTCGGTGGCGCCCAGCAGCTCCCGGGCCTGCGCGGGGGTACGCCCGGCGGCGAGCGCGTCGGCGTACCGGGCGGGGTGTTTGACGTTCCACCAGCGCACCCCGCCGACGTGGCTGTGCGCGCCGGGGCCGAGCCCCCACCAGTCGGCGTTGTGCCAGTAGAGCAGGTTGTGCCGGCAGCGGGCGGCGGCGTCCGCCGCCCAGTTGGAGACCTCGTACCACGTCAGGCCGGCGGCGGTGAGTGCCCGCTCGGCGGCCAGGTAGCGGTCGGCGGCCACGTCCGGGTCGGGCGCGGCGAGCTGCCCCCGCCGGATCCGGCCCGCCAGCCGGGTGCCGTCCTCGACGATCAGGGAGTACGCCGAGACGTGGTCGACCACCCCGTCGGAGACCAGCCCGGCGACCTCGGCGAGGCTGCGTTCCCAGTCGTCGGGCCGCTCCCCCGGCGTGCCGTAGATCAGGTCCAGGTTGACGTGTTCGAATCCGGCGCCGGCCGCCTCCCGCGCCGCCGCCACCGCCCGGCCCGGGGTGTGCCGGCGCTCCAGCACCGCCAGTACGTGCGCGGCCGCCGACTGCATCCCCAGCGAGATCCGCGTGAAGCCGGCCCCCCGCAGCTTCGCCAGCGAGCCGGGGTCCACCGACTCGGGATTCGCCTCGGTGGTCACCTCCGCGTCATCGGCCAGCCCGAACGTCTCCCCGATCGCGTCCAGGATCCGGGCCAGGTCATCCGGCGGCAGCAGGGTCGGCGTACCGCCGCCGAAGAACACCGTCCGCACCGGCGGCGCGCCGGTGCCGAGCACGGTACCGGCCAGCCGCAGCTCGGCGAGCACCTGGTCGGCGTAGTCGCCGCGGCGTACGCCCGACCCCAGCTCCTCGGCGGTGTACGTGTTGAAGTCGCAGTAGCCGCACCGGCTGGCGCAGAACGGGACGTGGACGTACACCCCGAAGCCGCGCTCGCCGAGCCGGGCAAGGGCGGCATCGGGGAGCGACCCGTCGGCGGGGACGGGTTCGCCGTCAGGCAGGGCACCGGGCACGTCCTCCAGTGTGACTCGCTGCTCGGCGCGCCGGACGATCGGCCGGGGTGCCCGGCGCACGTACGCTTGGCAGGCGTACGGGCGGGGAGAGGAGTGTCGGTGGGCGTGAAGTCCGTGTTGTCCGGTGTCGTAGCGATCGGGCTGCTCGCCGCCGGTGGCTACGCGCTGAACCGCATACTGGACGGCCGTACCGCCTTCCCGATGACCTCCGAGTGCGTCGCGACCGGCGCCGAGACGGTCCGCCTGGACAACGAGCAGATGGTGCACGCGGCCACCATCGCCGCGGTCGGGCTGCGCCGCA
Organism: Micromonosporaceae bacterium; assembly: GCA_050701635.1. GTDB lineage: Bacteria > Actinomycetota > Actinomycetes > Mycobacteriales > Micromonosporaceae > WHSM01. Next base: position 22,633 of record JBOGDF010000017.1, read on the forward strand.
AGCTGCCGGTGCACGCGGTCACGGTGGCGCTGGCGACCGCGCTGCAGGAGTCCAAGCTGCGCAACCTCACCAACGGCGACCGGGATTCGGTGGGGCTGTTCCAGCAGCGTCCCAGTATGGGGTGGGGCGAGCCGGAGCAGCTCAACGACCCCCGGTACGCCGCGGCCGCCTTCTACGACCGGCTGCAGCGGGTGCCCGGCTGGCAGTCGCTGCGGGTCACCGAGGCGGCGCAGGCGGTGCAGAAGAGCGCCCACCCGGAGGCGTACCAGAAGTGGGCCGGCGAGGCCGAGGTGCTGGCGCACGGGCTCGCCGGGCAGACCCCCGCCGCGGTCGCCTGTGCGGTCACCGACCCCACCCCGGCCAGCAGCGCCGCCGCGGTGCACCGGGCGCTCACCCAGGACTGGGGCAACGTCTCGACCAGCGAGCTCTCCGGCTCCGGCCTCAGCCTCCCGGTACGCAACGACAAGACCGGATGGCGGTTCGCCCACTGGCTGGTGGCACACGCCGCGGAACACGGAATTTCGCGGGTACGCTACGCCGGCCACCAGTGGACCGCCGACACCGGCGAGTGGCGCACGACCAAGACCGCCGGAGACGCGGTCATCGCCGACTTCCGCGGCACCCGCGAAGGCTAGTGGCGGGTCGCGGTTTGTGGCCGATATGAGATCACCGCGGCCCCGGAGACAGCAGACCGACCACAAACCCAGCGGGTTCAAGCGGCGCCGAGGCGGCGGCGTGCGGTCTCGTGGGCTTCGTCGGGGAGTTCGGGGGCGTCCAGCAGGCGGGGCAGCAGGTCGGGCTCGGTGGTGAGCGCCCGGAACACCTCACCGACGGTCACGCCGTGGGCGGGGCGGTCGAACACCTCGACCGGGTCGGCGCCCAGCTCGCCCTCGGTCAGCACCCGCAGGTACGCGCCGGGGTGCGCCCGCGCGGTGAAGCGCTTGATCAGGTCCTTCACGTCCCAGAAGCCGGCGAACACGCGGCACGGGATCCGCACGCTCGCCACCTGCAGCACGGCGTCGCCGATCCGCCAGCGTTCACCGATCACGGCGTTGGTGAGGTCGATGCCCTCGGTGGTGAGGTTCTCGCCGAACTGGCCGGGGCGTACCTCGCGGGACAGCTCGGTGGCCCACCAGGCAGCGTCCTCCGTGGCGTACGCGTACACCGCCTGGTCGACGCCGCCGTGGTGGCGGGTATCGCAGATGGTGTCGCCGTCGAGTCCGAGCCGGCGCGCGGTGACCCGCTCGGTGGTGGGCCGCTTGTCGATCCCGGTGCGCCCCTTGTCGCCGGTCCAGGCGCCGGTGCGTACCACCGCCAGATTCACTGAGATCAGCCGCGCCGTGTCCATGGCCCGACCCTATCCAGCCTGACCACCGATTTTCCCGGCCCGCCCCGGCGCCGCCTCGTGGGTCAAGGCGCCGTCGCGGAGCAGAGCGCCGTCGCGGAGCAGAGCGGCGGCGTCGCGTACGGCGTCGGCCATCGCGGGAAACGCCAGCGGCGGCGGATCGTCCAGCGGCAACCAGCCGGTCTCGGCCACCTCGGCGGGGTCGGGGCGCGGCTCAGTGCCCGGCTCCAGCTCGCCCAGGTAGCAGGACCGCAGGAACGGCACGGTCTCTTCCTGGAACTCGTACCCGCCGAGGTAGAGGCCCACCAACGGCCCGAGCCGTACGCCGACCCCCAGCTCTTCGGCCACCTCGCGGCGGGCGCAGTCGGCCGGATGTTCCCAGCCGTCGCAGAAGCCGGCGGGCAGCCCCCAGAGCCCCTGGCGCGGCTGGTGGGCCCGCCGCCCGGCGAGGAACCGGCCGTCGGCGTCCACGATCACCACGCCGGCGCTCGGCTTGGCGTTGATGTAGACGGCGTACCCACAGGTGGTGCAGGTGGTCGGCAGTGGCCCGGGCAGTCGGGTGCCACAGCGGAAGCAGTACCGCGCGTGAGCAGTCACGGAAGCACAGTATCCGAGATTATCGATCGCGTGACGTAAGCCACAAATCCGTATCTAACCCCCACATTCGTTCGTTATCCGTACCCTTTGTGCATAGAGAAGCACGCACTGTAGGTGGCGTTGCGGATGACCGTCGGGGGGTAGCCGTCATGGGGCAGACGGTCGCCGGTCATCCGCACCGCCATCGCACGGACGGTCGGTAACTATGACGCACGGGCTCCTCGTCACGGTCGCCACGATCGCGGTGACGGATGCCCTGCTGGCCGTGGTGACAGCTGCGTGCCGCCGGCCCGGCCCCGCGCACCGCCACTGAGCTGGGCACACTGGCCCGCCTGGTCACTACCCGCGACCACTGAGGTAGTCCCTGGCCACGGCGATCCTTGGCTCGCGGCGCGCGCATCCGCTGGCCGTCAGCCGAACCCGGCAGTTGACCGGCAACTTGGTGAGGCGGATCCTAGGATCGGTCCTGGCGTCGGGCCAGGTGGATCGTGGCGGGGTGCGGCTGAGTGTTCGGCGATTTGGTACGGATCCATCGGCTCCGGTCGGGCATCTCGCAGGAAGCTCTGGCCCACCAAGCCGGGCTGAGTCCCCGCAGCATCCGTAACATCGAACACGGGCGGACCTGCAGACCACGCCCGTCCACGGTACGGCTGCTCGCCGACGTACTCGGGCTGCGGGGCGCGGCGCGTGACGAGTTCTACCAGGCCGCGATGAGCACCGGGGAACAGGAGCCGGGACGGCGTGAAGCCGCGGTGGGAGCGACGGAACGTACTCCGTACCCGACGCCGCGGCAGTTGCCCGCCGCGCAGGGCACCTTCCTCGGCCGGGACAGCGAAACCGCGACCATCACCAGCGCGCTGCGCTCTGCGGATCGACCGGTCCCTCCGGTCGTGGTCATCCACGGTCCCGGCGGGGTCGGCAAGTCCGCGCTGGCGGTGCGCGTGGCTCATACCGTGCGCGAGGTCTACCCGGACGGCCAGCTCTACCTCGACCTGCATGGAGCCAGTCCCGGCCTGAGCCCGCTGGCCCCGGAGGAGGCGGTGAGTCGCTGTCTGCGTGCGGTCGGGGTCGCGGCCTCCTCGATTCCCACCGCCACCGAGGAGGCGGCGGCGAAGCTGCGCTCGGTGCTCGCCGACAAACGCGTGTTGCTCCTGCTGGACAACGCGGCGGACGCCGCACAGGTGCGGCCGCTGCTGCCGGCGACCGAAGGCTGCGCGGCGCTGATCACCAGCCGGTCAACGTTCACCACCGTGGACCACACGCTGCACGTCGCCCTCGAGGTCCTGCCGGCGAACGAGTCCATCGCGCTGTTGAGCCGGCTCGACTTCACCGGCCGGCTCTCGTCAGATCCGTCGCGCGCCGCCCAGATCTCCGAACTGTGCGGCCACCTGCCACTGGCACTCCGGATCGCCGCCGCACGGATCACGAGCCGCCCCGACTGGCCGCTCGCGACCTTCGCCGACCGGCTGGCCGATCAGCAACAGCGACTCAACCAGCTCGGCTGCGACGACCTGTCCGTCCGGAGCTGCTTTCTCGCCAGCTATCAAGCCCTCCTGCAGGGCGATGCCAGCGACGCGGAGGCGGCTCGCGCCTTCCGCATGCTGGGTCTGCCCGACGGCCCCGACATCAGTCTGACCATCGCCGCCCGACTCCTGGACCGCTCGGAAGTGGCGGCTGAGGCAGCGCTGGACCGGCTCGTCGACACTCACCTGCTCGAAAGCCCGGCGCCCGGCCGCTACCGGTTCCACGACCTGCTACGTCTGTACGCCCGCGAGCTCGCGCATGTGGAGTTGACCGAGGCCGACCGCTACACCGCACTTGACCGGGCGTGGCGCTGCTACATCGCCATCGCGTCAGCGGCAGACGAGATGATCCGCTCGCCGGCGCGACCCCGACTCTTCGAGCCAGAATCCGAGCCGGCGATCACCTTCGTAGACAGTGCGCACGCCAGAATGTGGCTCGACGACGAACGTGTGAACCTGCTGTCGGCGGCGGAACAGGCCGCCCGGGCGCCGCACCAACACTCGGCGACCGCAATCCAGATCGCTCACTCGATCTTCGGCTTCCTTCTCAACAGCGCACACTGGACAGTCCTGCAGCACCTGAGTCAGCTTGCGCTGGACACGGCTCGGCTGCGGCTCGACCGCCAGGCCGAGGCGCAGTTCCTCAGCGACCTGGGCGTGACAGCGTGGTCCTCCGGCCAAGGCGACCGCGCGGTGCAGCTACTTCAGGATTCGGTCGCGATACGCCGCGAGCTGGGTGACCGCCACGGCGAAGCAGCCGGTCTTAAGAATCTCGCCACCGCGTATACCGAACGTGGCCAGTACGTGGAGGCACTCGAGTGTGCCGAACGGGCCGTCTCACTGTGGCGGATGACCGGTGACCGGTACGGCGAAGCCGTAATTCTGCTCACCATGGGCCAGGTCAAACGACGGATGGGCGAGCTCGACACGGCCGCCGAGCTACTGAGCCAGTACTTGACGATCTTCCAGAAGACTGATCACCGGCGTGCCCAGGCATCGGCTCTGGATGATCTCGGCAGCACCGCACTCGACCGCGGGGACGTAGTCACGGCCGTGGACTGCTACCAGCGAGCCCTGACACTGAACCGCGACCTGCAGGCCGACGCTGGCGTAGCGTGGAATCTGGTCGGGTTGGGCGAGGCCCACCGTCGCAGCGGCGAGCCTCGGCGGGCCGTTGAGATGTGCGAAGAAGCACTCACTATCAGCCGCCAGATCGGCACCCAGCAGCAGGAAGGTCTGGCACTGTGGCGACTCGGTCTTGCGCTCGCCGACGTTGGCGAGCCGGACCGGGCACGCGACTGCTGGCGCCAGGCCTTTCCGATCCTGGAACGCCTCGGCACCCCCGAGGCCGCCGAGATTCGGAGCCTCCTACGACGGACACTCGTATGACTTGTAGCGCGGGTCAGACCTCCGCCGTCAGCGGCTCGCCGGCCTCCCGAGTGCGTACCGCCCACCGCACCGCCGGTGGTACGGCGAGCCCGGCCGCCAGGAACAGGACGGCGAGCCCGACCCAGCCGGGCGCACCCCATCGCAACGGCAGGATCGCGACCAGCACCGGCGCCGCCATCTGCGCGATCTGGAACCCCATCCCGAAGGTGCCCTGGTACTGCCCGTGCCGCCCCTCCGGCGCCAGCTCGTACGACAGCCCCCACCCGCCCGCGGCCTGCCACAACTCCCCCACCACGTGGACCACGGCGGCGAGCACCAGCACCCCCGCGGCGATCCAGGCCGCGGGGCCGGCGGCGAGCGCGTACAGCAGGCAGGCGACACCGAGCATGGCGCCGCTGCGGCACAGTGCCCGCGGCGCGCGGTACGTCGTCGGTGCCGCGGCTGGCGCGTACCTGGAACAGCACCACAGCGGCCGAGTTGAGGATCAGCGCCACGGAGATCAGCCAGCGCGGTGCGGCGGTGTGCTCCACCACCCACAGCGGCACTCCGACATTCAGCACCGCGTAGTGCACACAGAGCACGCCGTGCAGCGCGGTGACCGCCAGATACGGGCGGTCGCGTAACGCCACCAGCCGAGGACCGGGGCCGTGGTCCCGCTGGGGCGGCACGTGCGGCAGCCACAGGTTCAGCGCCGATGCCGCCAGCAGCGCGACCGCGTTGCCGGCGATCAACGCCCGGTACGCCGGAGCACTGTCGACCTGCAGCGCCACGCCGGCGAACACCATGCCGACGGCGATCCCGACGTTGGCGACCGACCGCATGTACGCCCGCCCCGCCACCCGCTGGTCAGCGGCCAGCGCCGTGCCGATCACCGCACCGCGGGCACTGCCGCCGGCGTTCTCCGCGAGCGCCCAGACGCAGAGCACCAGCGCCAGCGACCAGAAATCGCGTACCACCAGCAGTGTCAGGCAGCTCAGCCCCGAGATCACACCGGCGCCCGCGGAGACCTCGCGGGGACCCAGCCGGTCGGCGAGGTGCCCCAGCGGCGCGGCAGCCACCAGCGCCGCCAGGGCGGCGAGTGAGAGCGCGATCCCGACCAGGCCCACCGACAGCCCGACCACCCGGGTGTAGTAGATCGCCGCGGTGGCAAGCATCAGGCCGCGCCCGACGGTGCTGGTCAGCGTGGAGGCGGTCAGGACGCGGATCGGGCCCGGCTCGGGCAGGATCGCTCGCCAACGCACGCCGCTGACACTACGACGAGCAGCCGAACGAACGTACTGGATAAATCCCTCAGCGAGCCTCGGCGGCGGTGAGCAGTTTGCGCAGCAGGCCGTCGAGCTGGGCGAGCTCCCTCGCGGTGAGGGTGTCGAGCAGCCGGAGCTCTTCGTCGCCGAGGCGCCGGATCGTCGCTTCCCAGATCGCCCGGCCTTCTGGGGTGAGCTGCACGATCACCTTCCGCCGGTCGTCCGGGTGCGGGATCCGCCGCAGGTAGCCGCGCGCTTCCAGGCCGTCGAGACGTCCGGTGATCGCCGCTGGGGACATCCGGGACTGCGCTGCCAGCTCACTCGGGCTGAGCTGGTACGGCTCGCCGCGGCCGACCAGAAGCTGCAGCGTGTCGTACTCGTAGGAGGCCAGCTGCGAGGCGGCGAAGAGCGCCTGCCGGTGCTGCTTGAGGTGCTTGACCAGGTACTGCATCCGGGTCACCGGACCCTCGTACGCCGGGTCGAGGTCCGGTAGCTCGTGCTGCCAGTGCTCGACGTGATCGTCCACGCTGTCCCGCATCCGCTCATGCTACTTCGACATCTAATATTTTGTTGACGAATCTTTCGATACCGAAGTAGCGTCGCGGGCATGAGCTTTCTGAAGCCCGACCATCCGCTGCGGATCCGCGACTTCCGGCTGCTGTTCGCCGGCAAGGTGATCGACAACCTGGGCGACGCGATCGTGCCCGCCGCGCTCGCGCTGGCGGTGATCCAGGCGACCGGTTCGGCCACCGCGCTCGCGATGGTGCTCGGCGCCACCCTGGTGCCCCGGCTGGTGCTGCTCCCGCTGGGCGGCGCGGTCGCCGACCGGTGGCACGCCCGGCGGGTGGCGCTCGCCGCCGACGTGATCCGCGGGCTCGCGCAGCTCGTGGTCGGTGTGGAGTTCCTGACCGGTCAGATGCGGCTGGAACACCTGATGATCGCCGGTGCGGTCACCGGCGCCGCCTCGGCGTTCGCCATCCCCACCAGCTCCCCGCTGGTCGCCGGCACCGTACGGGACGACGCCGCGCGGCACCGCGCGAACGCGCTGCTCGCGGTCGCCAACAACGCCACCCGGCTGATCGGGCCGGCGCTGGCCGGCGTACTGATCCTGACGCTGGGGGCCGGCTGGGCGTTCGTACTGGACGCGGTGAGCTTCGGGG
>JBOGDF010000018.1:0-29532 GCA_050701635.1 Micromonosporaceae bacterium
GCGTACCAGCGCCCAGACCAGCGCGGCGTCGCTCGGCGCGTCGAGGGTGAGCAGGTCGCGTACCGGCAGACCTTCGGCCAGTTTGACCATCGAGTCGGGCCAGTCGGCGACCCGTCCGTTCAGACTGAACAGCCACCTCCCCTCGGTGAACGGTGCGCTGGCCGTCTCGGTGACCGGCATCCCCACGGTGGCGGAGCGGACCGCTGCCAGCACGGCACCGCTGGAGGTGACGGCGGCGAGCCGGGCGAAGTTCTCGTCCGCCCACATCGGGCAGTCGCGCCGATACCGCACCGGCGCGCCGGCCACATACCACCCGGCGCCGAAGCCGTCGGCGTTGACGGTGCCGCCGCCGCGCATGTCGCGGGGCGCCCACGACTGGCGCAGCAGCGAGTGCGGCGGGGCCAGCAGCAGCGCCGACAGCGTCACCGGCCGCCCCAGGTACAGCAGGTGGCGGCACATCAGGCCTCCCCGTCCCGCGGATCGCGGGCGCACCGGAACCCGCTGAAGATCTGCCGCCGGATCGGCAGGTCCCAGTTGCGGAAGGTGCCGCGGCAGGCGACCGCGTCGGTGCCGAACGAGCCGCCGCGCAGCACCTTGTACTCGGTGCCGAAGAAGACCTCGGAGTACTCCCGGTACGGGAAGGCGGCGAAGCCGGGATAGCCGCGGAAGTCCGACGAGGTCCACTCCCACACATCACCGATCAGCTGGTGCACCCCGAGTGGCGACGCGCCCTGCGGGTACGCGCCGGACGGTGCCGGCCACAGGTGGCGCTGCCCCAGGTTGGCGTGCTCCGGCCCCGGGTCGGCGTCGCCCCACGGATAGCGCCGGGAGCGCCCGGTCGCCGGGTCGTACCGGGCCGCCTTCTCCCACTCCGCCTCGGTCGGCAGTCGCTTGCCGGCCCAGGTCGCGTACGCGGCAGCTTCGTACCAGCACACGTGGACCACCGGCTCGTCGGGCACGATCCGGGTGGTACGCCCGAACCGCGTGTACGTGCCGTCGCCGTTCCAGTGCCGCGGCCCGGTCAGCTCGGCGCCCACCCGGTGATCCCAGCCGGCGTCGGTCCACCAGCGGCGGTCGCGGTAGCCGCCGTCGGCGATGAACTCGGCGTACCGGGCATTCGTCACCGGGGCCGCGTCGATGAAGAACGCCGGCACGTCGACGGTGTGCGCCGGACGCTCGTTGTCCAGTGCCCACGGCTCGGTCGACGTACCCATCGTGAACCGGCCGGCCGGGACCAGCACCTCACCGCAGACCGGCACCCGGGCATGCGGCGGTGGGTCGGCGGTGAGCACCGGTGAGCCGCTGCGGAGCTGATGGGTGGCGAGCATCGTCTCGTCGTGCTGCTGCTCGTGCTGCGCGATCATCCCGAACGCGAACCCGTCGTGCACCAGCGGCTGGCCCTCGAGACGGACCCGGTCGAGCAGGTCGAAGACCTTGTCCCGGACGGTACGGACATAGCCGCGCGCCTCCGCCGGGCCCAGCAGCGGCAGGCTCGGCCGGTCGGCGCGTGGGTGCTGGAACGCGTCGTAGAGGTGGTCGATGTCGGAGCGCACCGGGTCGCGCCCGCCGACATCGCGTACCAACCAGAGTTCTTCCTGGTTGCCGACGTGCGCGAGGTCCCAGACCAGCGGTGACATCAACGGCGAGTGCTGTTTGATCAGGTCCTCGTCGTCCACCGTGTCGGTGAGCACCACGCTGCGATCCCGGGTGCGGATCAGCTCTTCCGCGATCCGGGCACGGATCTTCTCGGTGTGTTGCGTCATCGCCCCTCCTGCTACGTGGACGCGAGCCTGCGGCTCACGATCTCGGTCACGTGTTGTCGGTCGGTCGCGGTCAGGTCGGTACGGTCCAGGCGGCGACAGGCGAGGTCGAGCACCCGGTGCGCGGCGGTGTTGAGGACCGGGTCCGCGAGGCCGGTGCGGGCCGCCGCGAGCCACCGCCCGGCCGCGGGACCGCACAGATCCCGGGTCTGGTCGACGGTGTCGTCGTCGGCGAGCAGCGCGGTGAGGACGGCGACCGGCGCGAGCCACTCGCCGGGCGGCTGGGCGTCCAGGTAGCGCACCTCGAAGTAGCCGCGCGGTCGTACCGGCGGGAACAGCGTGCTCAGGTGCAGCTGGAGGTCCGCGGCGGTCGGCGGCCGCCGGATCGCCCCCGCCAGCCAGTCGGCGAAGCTGACCCCCGCCGGCGCGTGCCATGCCGGGCCGTTGTCCAGGCACACCAGAGGGGCACGGAGGGCGTAGCGGGCCCAGGCTTCCGCGACGTCGCCGCCGGTGTGGACCGCGCCGGTACGGGCCGGATCGATGCCGAACCAGGAGGCCATCCGAGCCGACGCCCAGCCGGTGTGCCGGCCGGCGTGCCAGGCTGAGTTGGCGAACCCGGCGAGCAGCGCCGGCCCGAGCGCGTGCAGTGCCTCCCACCGCGCGGCGAGCCGGTCCGGCTCGCCGACGTCGAGGCAGACCTGCAGCCCGGCGGTGCTGCACATCATGGTCAGGCCCTCCGGACCGCGCCGTTCGAAGGCGCACGCCATCGCGTCGTACCGGGGGGTGTGCAGCAGTCGGCGCGGCGGGCGGTGCGGGTCGATGCCGGTGGCGCCGAGGGCGAGCCCGGCGCTGGCCAGCCGGTCGGTCAGCTGGGCCAGGTCGCTGCGGGTCGCGGCGTGCAGCTCAGATAGCGAGGAGTACGGCGGGGTGGAGATCTCCACCTGACCGCCGGGTTCGACGGTGACGGTGCTTCCCCGCGGGAGTGTCCGGTGCGGGCTGTCAGGGTGGAGGGTCGGAGGGGCGTACGGGCCGAGGGCGGTGCTCAAGACGGTGGGGTCGAGCGGGCGGGTCGGGTCCGCCGTGTGGTGGACCGTCCACTCCAGCTCGGCGCCGACCAGCTCGGGAGGGCCGGTCTTGAAGCAGATGCTGGCGACGTACGCCTCGACGTCATCGGCGGTGCGTAGCACGGTATCGGATTGCGGAGGCTCGGACTCGGTGGGCTCAGACGGTTGCCGGACTGCCGTCACGCGTGCTCCTCCCCGCAGGTCACGTTTGCCGCCGCCCCGTCGCTCGGGCGTGAATTCACACCATGCCACGAGGGTCCGACAAAATCACCCGTGGACGATCTGGCGTAACGCGTCGGTAAGGCGGTCGATGTCGTCGGCGGTGTTGTAGCCGTGGGGTGAGACGCGGAGCGCGCCGCCGCGGGCCGCGCAGGCGATGCCGCGGTGCCGCAGCGATTCCAGCAGCAACGGCGCTGGTGAATCGCCAACAGTGAACGAGACGATGCCCGAACGGCCGCCGGGAGAGCGGTCGGACACGATCGTGGCGCCGAGCTCCCTCAGAGACTCGCAGGCGCGGTCGCAGAGCCGGTCGACGTGCTGCCAGATCGCGTCGACCCCGGTCGCGAGCAGCAGCTCCAGCGCCGCGCCGAGACCGGCGATGCCGACGGTGTTCGGCGTCCCGCCTTCCAGCCGGCGCGCCGTGCCGTCGAATACCAGGTCGAGGTTGTCCCACTCTTCCCGGTGCGCGACCGAGTTCCAGCCCGGTTCCAGCGGCCGCAGCAGCTCGAGGCGAGACCCGCGTACGTAGAGCACGCCGCTGCCTTCCGGGCCGAGCAGCCACTTGTGTCCGTCGGCCATCGCGAAGTCCACCCCCCACTCCTCGAAGCGCGCCGGCAGCACACCGAGCCCCTGGATCGCGTCGACGCACAGCAGCGCGCCGACCTCGCGGCACAGCTCACCGAGCGCGGCCAGATCGGTACGCCAACCCAGCCGGAACTGCACCCAGCTGGTCGCCACCAGCTTCGGCGGTACGCCGTCGGCGATACGCTCCGCGTACGCCTCGATCGGCAACGCACCGCCGGGCCCGACCGGCCCGACCCGGTCGACCACCACGCCCCGGTCGGCCAGCGCGAGCCACGGATACAGCGTGGACGGGAACTCCAGATCCGGCACGACCACCCGGTCTCCCGGCGACCAGTCCATCCCGTTCGCGACGAATCCCAGCCCCTCGGTGGTGTTCTTCACGAACGCCACATCGTCGACCGGGACACCGAGCAGCTGGGCGGATGAGATCCGGGTCTGCCTGATCATCTCCCGGTGGGCGTCGTAGCCGTAGCCGCCGTACAGCGACGCCTCGGTCGCACGCTGGTGCATCGCGTCGACGGCCGGCTGCGGCAGCGGAGCGATCCCCGCGTGGTTGAGGTACGCGTACCGCCGCGTGATGGGAAAGTATTCGCGGCGCAGCGGCGTATCCGCCATGTGGGCCTCCCGGGCTCGGACTGTGGCCCGATTACATCACTGCTCAGCCGGGCCACCAGTCCTTGAGGGCGGTGACGACGGCCGGATCGGCTGGCCCCTGCCAGGTAACTGCTCCGGGCGCATGGCGGTGGCCAGGCCGCGTCTGGGCCTGGCCACCTGTTGGTTTATTGGACGTCAGGGACTCATGTCAGCACTTGGATGTTGGTCTTGACGACGGTGACGCCGGGTACCCGGGTCGCCCTCATCTCGGTGGTGACGGTGCCGACGCCTGCCTTGACACCGCGTACGGTGAGGCCGTAGGTCACCCGGCCGCCGGGAGTCGCGGGCGTGGAGCTGACCCGGAGATCCCCGGTCGGCAGGACCGGCTCCATGTCGCCCAGTCCGCGCGAGTTCTCGGCTCCGACCAGGAAGTCGAAGCCGGGGTCGGCCGGCATGTTGTCCGGATCGTAGGCGTACGTGATGTCCTCCACGCCGTCGACGCCGATCCACACCTGGAAGACGCGCGAGCTGGTGGTGCCGAAGACGTTCACCCGCCACTCGAAGACGACCCACGTGTTCACGCCATCGGTGAGGCCGGTGGCGAAGATGCCGGGAGCGCCGGTGCCGTCGAGGTCGGTCCAGAACGGCGCCAACACGTTGTTCGGCCGCGCGGGATCAGGCCCGGCGGGGAGGTTGCAGCAGTTGTTGTCCTCCGCGGTGCCGCCGCCCACGATGAGGTAGCCGTTGGAGTCGACCCCGATCCGGCTCCAGGTCTGACCGGCGTACTCGAAGGGTGACATGGTGAAGTTGATGATCTCCTCGTCGCCGATCGGGATCGGGTCGGTGAACGGATCGAGCGGGAAGTAGCCGAACAGCTCACCCGGGCCGACCGCCGGTACGCCTGGCTGGAATCCGGACAGCGTCACGTCATGGAGCTGAGCGTGCCTCGGGTCGACCAGCGTGGCGCCGTCGGTGCCCACGATCCTCAAGTTGTCCGTGGTGAAGGTGTCGAGGTCCACGACCTGGTCCTCGAAGGAGTTGTTCACCGCCTCCACGGTGCATTCGGAGGTGCCTCGCAGCGGCACGGTCAGTGGCGAGCAGGCCTGGGTCAGGTTGACCGAGCCCTGGGTATGGATGAACGCCACCGGCAGGTGCAGCGCGCCGCCCGACGAGCTGAACCTGACCTGGCCGAACTGCTGTTCGCCGATCGGCGCATCGGACTCGATGGTGATCCGGAAGGTCGCTGACCTACCTGGAGGCACCGAGATCCGGCGTGGGGTGACCGTGATGGTCGAGCCCGGCGGCGCCTGCGCACTCGATGTGAGCCGCTGAGTCTGCCCTGTGGTGTTCTTGACCACGCGGGTGGTGACCAGTCTGCCCGGCATCACCGGAGCGTTGATCGACGGGATGTTCAGGTGTACGGCGTTGACCGGGTCGCTGCCCAGCGCGAAGAAGTTCTCCGCGGTCTCGTCGATCGTGATCGCCACCTCGACCGAGTCGCCGATGTCGATCCGTCCGGCACCGAAGTCGAACGGGTCGGCCGGCGTGACCAGGTCTTCCTTCACCACGTCGGTGATCGCCGTGGTCATCAGGGCGGACTTGATCTGCCCTGGCGTCCAGCCCGGGTGCACCGCGCGTACCAGGATCGCGGCTCCGGCCACGTGCGGTGAGGACATCGACGTACCGGCGATGGCCTGGAAGTAGTTACCCGGCGGGCTGCCACCGCCGACCGGGTCCGGGTTCGGCGGCGTCGGTGACGCACCGGCGAGGATCTGTACGCCCGGCGCGGTCAGGTCGGGCTTGATGGCGGGCCCGCCTGGGCCACGGGAAGAGAACGCCGCCATCACGTCACCTTGGCCATTGCGGGCTTCGCCCTGCGGGAACGAGCCGGTGACACCGGTGTGGCTGTCCATGTACGCGACGAAGTTGGTGCCGTCGGCGAGGTGGACGGTCGGCAGCCAGTGGTTGTCGGTCTCGGTGTCCTGCAGCGCCGGGTTGTAGAGGATCATCCCCTCGCCGCCGCCGGAGAAGACGACGAAGCCCTTCCACACCCGGGCGACGGCGCCTCGCTGGCAGGCGATGATGAAGCCGTCGAACAGGTCTGGCGACGACGGCTCAGAGGCGCACAGCGCGTCGGAGTAGCCGGGGAAGTCCCGCGCCAGCACGACCGGCGTGGCGGTGTCGACGCCGGCGGTGATGGACGCCCCGTCGACGGTGAACGTGTCACCGTTGTCGGCGTGAAGCGACAGGGTGGTGGCGAACTCACGGGTCTGGGTCGACGCGGCCACAGTGGTGGTCCACGGCCCCAGGTGGTTGCTGGTGCCGGCCCCTGGACCGGAGTTGCCGGCCGACGCGGAGACCAGGACATTGGCGGCGTACGCGTCCAGGAACGCCAACTCGACCGGGTCGTTGAACGGGTCCTCACCGCCCGAGATCGAGAAGTTGATCACGTCGACGCCGTCCAGGATCGCCTGGCCCACGGCGGCCGCCGAGTCGGAGTTGAAGCAGCCGTCCGGGCCGCACACCTTGTACTCCATCACCCAGGCGCCGGGTGCGAGGCCGTGGATCGACGGCAGCGGCCGATCGAGTGCCGACACGTCCTCGACGATGTTGCCCGCCGAGGTCGACGAGGTGTGGGTGCCGTGGCCGTCGCCGTCCCGGGCGGTGCCCGCGTACGGGTCTGGGAGACACTGGCCCGCCCCGGCGCAGTCGTCGTCGTAGAAGTCGGTGAAGTGCGCACCGCCGATCAGCTTGTTCTGGCATACGAACGGGTCAGCGGCGGGTGTGAGCGGGTTGTCGCCGTAGTTGCACTCCCGTGCCGGTCCCGGCGGCGGATCCAGGTTGCCGAGGTCGCCGAACGACGGGTGCTCAGGCCAGATGCCGGTGTCGAGGTTGCCGTAGATGACGCCCTCGCCGGCGTTCGCGGTGGTGCCCAGCTCGGCGTACACCGGAGGGGCGTTGACGAACGCGGGGCTGGAGTCGGTCAGCGGCTTCGCCAGCTGGTTGCTCTGCACCGCGACCACGCCCGGGAGCCTGGCGACGGTCTTGGCCGCGCTGGCTGGGATGGTGGTCGCTACGCCGCCGTACACCACGCGCAGCCGGCGCTGGACCTCCGCGCCCGGGACAACCTTGCGCAGCGCGGCGACGAACGCCTGCTCCTTGGAAGCGACGTACGCCTGGTAGTCACGTTCAGCTGCCGAACGGCCGGTCAGCGGCCGGCCCGTGGCGCTCGGGCTGGTCGCCCTCAGGTTCGCCACGCCGCCCTGGTAGCTTGCCATGGCGTCATAGTCGAGCTTGATCATGACCCGGGCGGGCCTGCTGTCGGTACGTTTCAGCAGCGCCGGGTCGCTCTTGGCCAGTCGACTGGTCGGGGCCTTGTCCGCCTGCACCCGGTCGGTGGGCTCGAGCGGAATGGCCGTCAGGTCGGCCGCCGATGCGGCGGCTCCGTCGTCCGGCGACCCGAGCGCGGGCGCACCCACAGCGAGTACGAGCGTGAGCACCACGCCCGTCATCAGCGGAACCGTGGAACGTGCGTGCAACGTACGCAGAGAAACGATGCGACTTCGTGGGACCATCGGGGCCTCCTCCACGGCCCGGTCCCCGGTACCGGACCTCCCCGGCCGCTGGCGCAGCCTCGTCCGCCCCCAGACGAAAGCGGTACCGAGCCCTGCGGTGAGACCTGCCACCACTCCGACGTGGGGCTAGCGTGCAGGACCGTAACTCCACTTCTACCGCGCCGGGAATCCCCCGAAGGGCCCTGAATGATCCGTTGTCGGGTAGCCGACACTGGGCCGACCACAACGTCGATCAGCAGGTGACGTCACCGTCCCGTAAGGGTTGCCGGCGGCGACCCGTGTCTAGGGTGCGGTCATGGCCGGAGCAATGCGGCGGCACGGCCGGCTCCTGGCGGGGCTCGCCGCGGCCGCGACGGTCGTGCTGTGGTGGGGCCTCACACCGGCTCTGGCCGGTGCAAAACCCGCACCGGGGCCTCGGCCGAAGCCGTCGGCGTCCCCGTCCCCGTCTCCCTCACCCTCTCCGTCCCCGTCTGCCTTTCCGTCCCCGACGGCGGACCCGGCGTGTGGGTTCGTCGTGGTGGCCAGTCCGAACGCGAGCGGAGCGGACAACGTGCTGTTCGACGTGGCGGTGCTGTCCGCGACCGAGGCGTGGGCGGTGGGGGAGTACGTCATCGACGGATACGGCGCGGTACGGACCCTGATCCAGCACTACGACGGGACGGCGTGGACGACGGTGCCCAGCCCGAACCGGCTGACCGGCACCGGTCGCAACCAGATCAACGCGCTACGCGGCGTCACCGCGATCGCACCAGACGACGTGTGGGCGGTCGGGTACACGGTCAGCTTCGACGACCCGTACCGGACGCTGACCATGCACTGGAACGGCGCGGCGTGGTCGATCGTGGACAGCCCGAACTACACGTTCCCGGGCGCGTACAACACGCTCACCGATGTGGCCGCGGTCGGGTCCGGTGACGTCTGGGCCGTCGGCGGCTCACCGTTTGGCGGGGTGAGTGCGCGTGGACTGCTGCTGCACTTCGACGGTACGTCCTGGTCGTTGCAGCCGGGGCCGCCGAACTTCGAGTTCTTTGCTTCCTCCACGCGCAATGGAGTGGTCGCCGTCTCGGCCACCGACGTGTGGGCGGTGGGTGACTACGACGCCTGGCACTTCGATGGCAACTCCTGGACCGTACCGGCGGCGGGTGCCCAGTTCGCCAGCGACGTACACGCTGCCGGGCCGGGTGCGGTGTGGGCGGCCGGCTCCTTCACCAGCACGCCGTCCGAGAGCGACCCGTACGGCCCGTACCCGATCGGACACCGCTTCACGGGTACGGGATGGCAGGAGCAGTCCGCCGCGGAGCTCGGGCTCGGGGCCTTCCGCGGCATCGCGGTCCGGGCGAACACCGACGTGATCGCGGTCGGCTTCTCGGGGCGGTTCGCGTACGCGCTGCGCTTCACCGGCACCCAGTGGCAGCGGCTGGCGGCTGGTAACGGCAACCCGACACCACCCACCGACTACGCCATCGCGAACGTCCTTTACGGCGTCGCACACGCGGGCACGTCGATGTGGGCGGTGGGCTACTACGCCACCGACGACGGCGTACAGCGCACCCTCATCGAGCGCCACACCTGCTGACCAGGCGGGCTGGTGCCCGAGGCGGACGTCAGGACAGGCGCACCACGGTCTTCTGCGTGGCGCCGGCCTGGCCGGTGAGGTCGCCGAAGGTGAGTGTGAGCCGGCTGCCGGTGGTGGCCGAGGTGACCGTGGGTGGCTTGGAGAGCACCGCGGAGACCGGGCGGTGCCAGGTGATGGTCAGCGAGGTCTGCACCCGCATCGGGTCGGACACACAGACCTCCGCCGTGCCGTCGGCCTTCTCCCGGATCAGTACGCAGGCCCAGCCGTCGGAGCTGATCGGGCCGGCGGTGCCGGGCAGCCAGAAGTTGGCCGCGGTGTACCCGAGACGGGGCACGGCGACGCCCTGTACGTCGCCGGTGTTCGCCAGGATCCGCAGCCAGGTCGCGTCGGCCGCGCGGTTCGCCGTCGCCGCCGCGGTCGCGCCGGGCAGGATCGCGTACGCGTACGTCGCGCCGGCAGGATCGGTGCCGTGGTCGATCGCCAGGGTCAGGTAGCGACGCGTGATCGCCTGGGTCGAGCCGGCCCGGTTGATCTGGCTCCACGAGCCGGTACGCGGCAGCCGGCGAGCGGTCAGCCGGGCACCGGCGGGGAACACGTACCCGCCGAATCCGTTGAGGTGAGCCGACCTGGCACCGGTGAACGTCGAGGTCCAGCCGACGGTGGACGGCTGCGCGACGTTGTTCACCCGCAGCGCGTGGCTGCCGGTCGCGCCGAGGTTGCGGTTGTCCACGATCGACTCGACCGCGGTGCCGTCGGTGCAGCTGATGCCGGCGCCGAGGCAGACCACCGCGTCGTCCAGCCAGAACCAGGACTTGCGGGCCACCAGGGTGCTGAACGGCCCCTTGAGGTACTGGCCGGTCGCGCCGAACTCGCCGTCGGTGGCGCCGCCGACCCAGCGCGCATCGGGTTTCGCGGCGCCCCAGTCGCCGCCCTGGCCATCGGTCAGCGGCTTCAGCGAAGCGGTGATGCCGGGCAACCGGTACGGGTCGACGGTCGGCCAGAAGGCGTCGGAGTACTGGCCGTTGCCGTACGTGGATCCCCACCAGTAGAGCATTCCGGAACCGGTGTGCCAGCCGCGCAGGTTCTCGCCGTTGCCGACCTCGTAGTAGCTGATCCGCCTCGACGCCATGCTCACCGAGGCGGTCCAGCCGGGCCGCCGGTGGGTGACCCGGTCCATGCTGGCGAACACCCGGTGCGCGACCGGCTCGGGTGTGGCGGGCAGCACGCGATCATCGGCGATCGCCTTCAGCGCGGCGAGCTGGGCGACGTCGAACCGCGTGTCGGACAGCAGCGGCGAGTAGTAGGCACGCGCCATCCAGCCCTTGACCATGCCCCGCCAGCGCTGGTTCTCCGCGGTGCTCGCACCCTTGCCGAGCTGCACGATCGCCGCGACGATCGCGTGGCCGCGGGCATGGTCGTCGGAGGCGCTGCGGGAGATCCCGCGGCCGGACACTCCGTCCATGCACAGCCCGTTGACGATGAACGGCGCGTACGCTTTCTCGACCGAGTCCAGGATGATCTGCCGCGCCGGGTCGGTGACCGCCCACTGGGTTCCGCTGACCAGGGCGAACAGCCGGCCCAGGCCGTCGAGCAGCGGTGCGCCGTAGCCACCGGTGTACGCGACCCAGGTGTGCTGTACGAACGAGCCGTCGGCGTACAGGCCGTCCCCGGTGGTCACGTACGGGAACACCGGCGAGAGCGCGTCGCGTGCGACGGTGAGCCTGGCCGATGACCTGCCGACGACGGCGCGCAGCGCGATCGAGCGGCACAGGTCGACCCGGTTCGCGCCCGTACTCGTCCCGGTGTAGCTGCTGACGGCGCTGTCCGGCACGAACGTGTCGACCGCCCGGCAGTAGCTCGCGATCTGGGTGGCCGTCAGCTGGTCATACATGATCACGCAGGTGTCCATCAGCGCCTGCGGGGCGCCGATCTGCCAGTGCCACCAGTTGCCGAACCGGGTGGTGTTCTCGTGGTAGATGTCGGCGTAGAGGTGGTCGAGGCCGGCCACGATCCGGTCGCGCAGCGTGGTGCTGCCGGTGGAGCCGGTGCCGGGTTGCGCGTACGCCTCGGCCATCGTGCGCAGCCGCCGGTAGCTCTCGGTGATCCGGCTGGAGTAGGTGTACGACTCGGGGTCGGTGTCGGGCTCCGGGTCGTCGTACGACAGGTCCGGCCACAGCGATCCGCTGACCGCCGACATCGATGCGGCGAAGCCGCGGGCGGACTCTCCCGTCGCCCTCAGCTTGCCTGCGAACGGCTCGGCGGCCGGGTCGAACCCGCTGCCGAGCAGCAGGTCGCGCCAGCGCAGCCGCATCGTGTCGTATACGTCGGCGGCGCCGGCCGGCTGGACCGGTAGCACCGACACGGCGGCGGCACCGCCGAGAACCTGCAGCAACGTACGACGAGACAATGTCGGCATCGGACCTCCCGGGCAGCGGCGCGGATCACACTTGCTAGCACGCCACCGCGGACGCCACAACGAAACCGAACAGAACCGATCAGCGGGGCCGGCGTTGGCCGCGAGGTAGCTGTCACGCGGTGTGGCCGAGTTGGTCTTTGAGGACGGGGTGGGCGAGCGGTTCGGCGTTCGCGAGCCGTTCGATCTCGTCGATCGCGAGCTGACCCATGCGGACGAGTTCGGTGCCGAGGGATCCGGCGATGTGTGGTGTGAGCAGGACGTTGTCGTGGTCGTACAGCGGTGAGTCGACCGGAAGCACCTCGGGCGTCGTCACGTCGAGCACGGCGTGGACGCGTCCGTCGAGAACGGCCCGGGTGAGGGCGTCGGTGTCGACCAGGGCGCCTCGCGCGGTGTTCACCAGGGTCGCGCCGGGCCGCATCAGGCCGAGCCGGTCGGCGTTCATCAGGTGGAAGGTCTCGGGCAGGTCCGGGGCGTGCAGGGTGACGACGTCGCTGGTCGCGACCAGTTCGTCGAGTGCGAGCAGCGGTACGCCGAGCCGCTGCGCCTCGGCCGGGTCGAGGTACGGGTCGGAGAGGACGAGTTCGAGGTCGTACGGCCGGAGCAGCTCCAGTACCCGGCGGCCGATCCGGGAGGCACCGACGACGCCGACCCGTTTGCGGTAGTTCCCCATCGACGGGTGTACGGCGTCCCAGTCCCTCGCCGTCCGGGTCCGCCGGTAGTTCGCGGCGATCGGCAGGACCCGCTTGTTGGCCAGCAGCACGACGGCGACGGTGAATTCGGCGACCGGTACGGCGTTCGCCGCCGCGGCCGAGCTGACCTCGATCCCACGGTGCCAGACGGCGTCGGTGATGTGGTGCTTGACCGACCCGGCGGCGTGGACCACGGCGCGCAGCCGCGGGGCGTGGGCGAGCACGTCGGCGGTCAGTGGCGGGCAGCCCCAGCCGGTGAGCAGCACGTCCGCGTCGGCGAGTCGCCTGTGCGCGTAGGGCGTCGACAGGTCGTGCAGCACGGTGTCGTCGACGTCGGCGACCGTACGCAGCCGTTGCCGCGCGTGGGCGTCGAACAGCCGCGGGTACAGCCCGGGCTGCATCGCGAGCACGACCTTCACTTCACGCTCCCTGCTGTGAGGCCCGAGCGCCAGAACCGCTGCAGGCAGATGAAGGCCACCAGTAGCGGCAGCACCGAGACGAACGACCCGGTGATGACCAGCGGGTAGAAATCGGGGTACGCGGTGGCGTTGCTGTTCCAGATGTAGAGGCCGAGGCTGACCGGGAACAGCGAGCGGTCGGACAGCATCACCAGCGGCAGGAAGAAGTTGTTCCAGATCGCGACGAACTGGAACAGGAATATGGTCACGTAGCCGGGCAGCAGCATGCGCAGCCCCACCGAGAAGAACGTACGCAGCTCGCCGGCACCGTCCACTCGGGACGCGTCCAGCACCTCCGACGGTACGTAGCCCTGGCTGAACACCCGCGCCAGGTAGACGCCGAACGGGTTGGTCAGCACCGGGATGAACACCGCCCAGAAGCTGTTCACCACGCCGATCTTCGACGCCAGCAGGTACAGCGGCAGCGACATCGCCGTGGTCGGGATCAGTACGCCGATCAGCACCACTCCGAACAGCTTCTCCTTGCCGCGGAACTGGTACTTGTCGAACGCGTACCCGGCGGCGACGCTGACCAGCGCGCCGATCATCGCGCCGCCGCCGGCGTACCCCAGGCTGTTGAGGTACCAGCGGCCGAACACGCCGCCGTCCTGCCGGGCCAGGTCGCCGAGGTTGCCGGCCAGGTGGAAACCGGAGAAGTCGAACATCGACGACCCGTACAGGCCGCCCAGCTGTTTGGTCGCCGCCGACGCCAGCCAGACCAGTGGGAACAGCATGTACGCCGCGGACAGCACCAGTACGACGTTAACGCCGGCGCGGGACAGCACCCGGTTCACCGGCGGGAATCCCAACGGGTGACCAGGTACGACAGCAGCCCGGCGAACCCGGCCAGCAGCACCGACGCCGCCGCGGCGAGACCGAAGTCGTTGCGGCCGAACGCGGCCTCGTACGCGAACAGGTTCGGTGTGTAGGTGCTGCTCACCGCCGGGGTGGCCTGGGAGAGGATCACCGGTTCGGTGAACAGCTGCAGGGACCCGATGATGGTGAACAGCAGCACCACACCGATCGCGGGCCGGATCAGCGGGACCTTGATCTGCCGGGTGACCTGCCAGCCCGACGCGCCGTCGATCTGGGCCGCCTCCAGCACCGACCGGTCGATCGCCTGCAGCGCGGTGAAGAAGATGATCACGTTGTAGCCGGTCCATTCCCAGACGGCGATGTTCACGATCGACGGCAGGACGAGCTCCTGCGACAGCAGCTGTAGCTCGATCCCGCCGGACGCCAGCAGCTTCAGCACCGGGCTCAATCCCGGCGTGTAGAGATAGGCCCAGATGATCGCCGCGATCACTCCTGGTACGGCGTGCGGCAGGAACAGCACGAGCTGCATGAAGCGCCGCGCCCGCGCCAACGCGGAGTCCAGCAGCAGCGCCAACCCGATCGCCAGGCCACCCATCAGCGGGATGTAGAGCAGGCAGTACAGCGCGAGTACGACGAAGCCGCCGCGGAACTCCGCCGACGACAGCGCCTCCAGGTAGTTTCCGAGCCCGGAGAACACCGGCTCGGCGCCGCCGAACCCGAGGCCGGAGCGCTGTTCCCGGAACAGGCTCAACCCGGCGGCGTACAGCATCGGGATCGCGAGCGTCCCGGTGAACAGCAGGAAGAACGGCGTCATGAGTACGGCGGCCGGCCCGGCCTGACGCCGCCGGCGTACCGCGGTACGGCGCGGCTTCCGCACCGGCCCGGCATCGCGCGCCGGGGCGACTGGTGGAGATTCGAGCACTGCTGCTCCCTGTGGCGGGCTAGCCGACGTTGAGGCCGGCGCCCTTCATCTCGGTGACGGTGGACGTCTCGGCCTTCTCCAGGGCGGCGTCGATGGTGCCGCCGGAGGACAGTGAGCCGAAGCCGTCGCCGAGCGTGGTGAGGGTGCTCAGGGTGGGTCCCCAGGTCCAGCCGGTGACGACCGAGCCGGCCGCCGTGTCGAACTCGGCGTAGATGTCCTGGTCACCGAAGTGGGCGGTGGGGTAGTTCTGCTTCGCGATCGCGACCAGGTTCGTCGCCGCCGGGTACGTCGAGCCGACGTCACCTCGGGCCTTGAGCGCGTCCGGCGAGGACACCAGCCACGTGGCGAGCGCGGCGGCGGCCTTGGCCTGCTTGCTGTTCTTGGTCACGGCGAAGGTGGAGCCGCCGTACAGTGCGGACGCCGGGGTGCCCCAGTGCGGGAGCTGCGCGACGGCCCACTTGCCGGCGGAGCTCTCGGTCCGGGTCACCAGACCGCCCGCGCCCCAGGAGGCCCCGATCACGCCGACGACCTTGCCGGTGCCGAGGCTGTTGGCCCACTCCTCGGAGAAGGCCTGCTCGACCTTGACCAGGTCGTCGTTGATCAGGCCCTGCCAGTAGTCGGCGACCTCGGCGGTCTGCGGGTCGGTCAGCGAGACCTTCCAGGTGTCGCCCTCGGTGCGGAACCAGTGCGCGCCGTTCTGCCAGGCGAGCGCGGCGAACAGCTTCGCCTCGTTCGGGAAGAACGACGCGATCGAGGTGCCGGGCTGCTTGGCGGCGATCGTCTTCGCGGCGGTACGGAACTCGTCCCAGGTCTCCGGAGGCGTGATGCCGAGCTGCTGGAACACGTCGGCCCGGTAGTAGAAGACCAATGGCGCCGCGTCGTACGGGATCGCCCAGGTCTTGCCCGCGAACCGTACCGCGGAGGTGATGTTCTCCGGTACGCCCTTGAGAACGTCGCCCGCCAGCGTGTCGACCGGCTGCACACCACCCTGGCTGACGAACGACGGCAGGTCCTGGTACTCGACGGTGACCAGGTCGGGCGCGTTGCCGGCCTTCAGCGCGTTGGTCAGTTTCGCGTTGCCGCCCTCGTTCGGCGACGGCGTCTGCTCGAAGGTGACCTTGATGTCGGGGTGCACGGAGTTGAACGCCTTGACCACCAGGTCCATCCCCTTCACATGGGAGGAGAAGGTGATCCGGGCCGGGCCGGCGTCGGCCTCCGGATCGCCGGACGAGCCGCAGGCGGTCAGGACGAGTGCGAGCGTGATCGACCCGACCAGGCACGAGGTCAAGCGCTTCATCGGTGGGCTCCTTGAGGCCAGAGATTCGATCACGCAAGACAACGCGCGCTGCTCGCGAGCGGTCAAGCAGATGCGAGCGAAGCGAACAAAATCGAAAGCTAGCGGTCGGCGGTGCCGCAGGACGCCCGTACCACCAGCCGTGGCAGCAGCGAGACGTGCTGTGTCGCGGGGTCGTCGCTGCACAGCCGCCGCATCAGCACCTCTACGGCGGTCCGGCCGACGTCCAGCTTCGGCGGCGCGACCGCGGTCAGCGGTACCTCCGCGAGCGCGGCGACCTCGTCGTCGTACGCGACGATCGCCAGCTCCCGTGGTACGTCGAGCCCGCGTGCGCGGGCGGTCTGGGCGAACGCCATCGCGTCCTCGTCGACGTGCACCAGCACCGCGGTGACCCCGCCGTCGCGGCACCTGTCGATCAGGCCGTCGAGGTGGCGGGCCCGCCGCCGCGGGTCGTTGTCGAACCGCGGCAGCAGCGTCGGTGGCAGGCCACCGTCGGACAGGCCGAGCGCCGCCATCGCCTCGCGGTAGCCGTCGATGAGCCAGCGGGTGGTCGGGCTGCCCTCCCGGGCGGCGAGCGCGATCGTGCGGTGCCCGGCACCGGCGAGGTGCTCGACCGCCAGCCGGGCGCCCGCAGCGTGGTCGGTGCGTACGTAGTCCAGCCCGCGGCCGGCCGGACCGCCGACCCGCTCGAGCAGTACGGTCGGCAGGCTCAGGCCGGCCACCCACTCGCCGATCTCCGGGTCGGTGTCCGGCGGCTCGCTGGTGGACAGCAGCAGGCCGTGCACCCCGGCCTTGACCAGCCGCGCGACCTGGTCGCGCTCCTCGTCGGCGTGGTAGTGCGAGATCGCCAGCACGATCCGTACGCCGGTGGCCGCCGCGGCGGTCTCGGCGCCGCGGATCACGGCGGGGTAGTAGTAGCTGGCGGACGGCACCACCATGCCGACGCTGGCCCGCGTCGCTGGACGCCGCGACGGCCCCGGGGTGCTGGCGCGCAGCGTGGCGCCGCCGTGCACCCGGTCGAGCAGCCCCTCGTCGACCAGGGCGGTCACGTCCCGGCGGACCGTCACGGTGGAGACGCCGAGGTGTTCGGC
The DNA here is from genome assembly GCA_050701635.1 of Micromonosporaceae bacterium. GTDB lineage: Bacteria > Actinomycetota > Actinomycetes > Mycobacteriales > Micromonosporaceae > WHSM01. Next base: position 17,060 of record JBOGDF010000018.1, read on the forward strand.
CAGGTCGGAGACGCGTACCACGCCGCGGAGACGGGCCCGCTGCAGGATCGCCTCCCTGCGCTCGGCTGCTATCCGCATGTCCATCCGCCTTCCGCCGGGACGGTCAGCGTACGATCGATCGACGCCGATCGAAAGCGGCGGTTTCGATAAGTTACGGATGGCTTGACGGTGGTCACGCCGCCTCGGATGCTGGACACCCCGTCTGCACCGCAGGAGGCATCCCGTCGACCCGCCGTACACGTCGCCGCCGTTTCCGCTGCCACCCGACGACCGGGAACGGAGCCCGTTCACCGGGTACGGCCGCGCGCACTGGCTGGCCGCGGCCGACGGCATGCTCCACGCCGCGAGCGGGTACGCGTCCCCGGGTCGGGCGCGGATCCTGCCGCCGGGGCGACCGTCGTGGTCGGGATCGGAATCCGACGCGCTGGAGGGGTACGCCCGGACGTTCCTGCTGCTCGCGTTCCGGGTCGCCGCCGGTGCACCACCGGGGGCCCTGCTGGCGCGGTACGCCGACGGGCTGGCGGCCGGCACCGATCCGGCCCATCCCGAGGCGTGGCCGCGGATCGGCCCGGACTGCCGGCAGGCCGCGGTCGAGGCGTACGCCATCGCGTACGGCCTGCACCTGACCCGGCCCTGGCTGTGGGACGGGCTGGACGACGGTGTGCGGTCGAGGGTGGTCGACTGGCTGTCCGGGGTGTTCGGGTGGCAGCTGCCGGATATCTACGGGCATGTCAATAACGCGGTGTATTACACGTATATGGACACCGTGATCAACAGCTGGCTGATCCGCGAGGGTGGGCTGGACATCCACCACGGCAACGTGATCGGGCTGTGCGTGCAGTCGCACTGCGAGTTCAAGGCCCCCGCCGCGTACCCGGAGACGTTGCGGGCGGGGTTACGGGTCGGGCGCCTGGGTCGCTCCAGCGTCCGGTACGAGGTGGGCCTGTTCCGTGACGACACACTGCTGGCCGAGGGGCACTTCGTACACGTCTTCGTGGACCGTGAGACTCGCCGCCCGACGCCGGTCGGAGACAAGCTGCGATCAGCGCTCACGAGGCTAACGTAACTGGGTAGGCTTTCGTGGCTTGATCACGCGGCAACGCCGACCCGTCCTTCAAACCGAATCCTGAGGCCTGGTCTGAGTATGCTTGGCATATGGCTCAAGTACCCGACAACTCCCACGACGGCGATGTCGAATTCGACGATCCCGCTTCGGAGGTCGCTGATCGACAGTCGTCTCCGCCAAGTTACGAGATCGCCACATACCCGGCAGACTTCACGCTAGAGGTCTTAGCCACTAAGTGGGATTCCAACGAACTGTTCATACCACCGTTTCAGCGCGGGTTCGTGTGGAGCCAGGTGCAGGCCAGCAAGCTCATCGAGTCGTTTCTTGTCGGGCTCCCGGTTCCTTCGATATTCCTCTACACGGATCGAAGCAGTGAGCGCCAAATGGTCGTGGACGGGCAGCAGCGTTTGCGATCCGTCTTCCACTACTTCGAGGGATACTTTGGCGAAAGCAACTCCAAAGGGGCGCGAACTGTATTCAAGCTCAAGGGGCTGAGTGAAGACTCACCCTACTACAACAAATCCTACGCGGATCTTCTCAGAGAGGATGAGGCGGCCGCGCGGCGACTCAGAAATAGTGTTCTTCGCGCATTTGTGATACGTCAGCTAAACCCGCAAGACGATACCAGCGTCTTCCACATCTTCGAGCGCCTGAATACTGGCGGTACATTACTGCACAATCAGGAGGTTCGCAATGCCGTGTGTGCTGGACCGTTCAATAACATGTTGCACCGTCTCAACGCTAATCCACATTGGCGGCAAATTCTCGGCAAGCCCAAGCTCGACTCCAGAATGCGTGATGTGGAATTGATCCTTCGATTCTTGGCGCTACACCATGCCGGAGACAAGTATGTGAAGCCGATGAAGGACTTCATGTCCCGCTACATGCGCACACATGCCCAGGCAGACGAGCTCCTGATCGAGCGTTATGAGCGCGAGTTCACCGAAACGGCGCGCACAGTAGTGTCGCACCTAGGCGAAAGGCCATTCCACCTATACGCAGGGTTTAACTCAAGTGCTTATGACAGTGTATTTCACGCAATAGCAAAGAACCTGGGCTCCGACCTGGACGGTTTGACGGAGAGGTGGGCGACGCTAAGGGAGTCTCCCAAACTTGAGGCGCTCGTACGGGGCGGAACCACCGATGTAGAACAGGTTCAGGGTCGACTGGCATTGGTCGAGAGAACGCTGTTTCCATGAGCCTCGTCCGGGTCACGGACGCACTGGAGCAGTGCCGACGGCATATCGAGGCAGCGGGTGTCCCGGACCCGCAGATCGAGGCGATCTTGACCGCGTATGTCTCTGCCGTGGCGTATGCAGGATTTGAGGCCGAGGTGCGATCGATCGTTTCGTTACGTGCGCATTCTGCTCGGCAAGATGATCGGGAAATCGCCTTTGGTCAATATGCGGCCGTGCGGCTGGTCAGGTCGATCAGGGTTAGCGATCTTACCGGCCTTGCAGCTGCATTTCATCCCGACTGTCGGGATGCCTTTAGGGCTCGACTGAACCCCGAAGAGCAAAGCGCTTGGGATTCCATCATTAACAACCGTCACGGTTTGGCGCATGAGGAACGGGATCCAAGCTCACGCATCAGCAACCTGACCTTTGCCGAGCTGGAAGACCTATATCCAAGGGCGCTGAATGTCCTGGATGTCTTTCGGCAAGCGTTGTTCAGTTAGGTCACGTAGTGGATCTCGCTCGCAAGGCCGGAACGCGTCGGCGCCGAGCACCCTATGGTTGTGCCGCAGATTTGTTACCTCCTACGCGTCGTTGTTGGACATCTACGGGCATGTCAATAACGCGGTGTATTACGCGTATATGGACACCGTGGTCAACAACTGGCTGATCCGCGAGGGTGGGCTGGACATCCACCACGGCAACGTGATCGGGCTGTGCGTGGAGTCGCACTGCGAGTTCAAGGCCCCCGCTGCGTACCCGGAGACGTTGCGGGCGGGGTTACGAGTCGGGCGTCTGGGCCGCTCCAGTGTCCGGTACGAGGTGGGTGTGTTCCGGGACGGCACCTTGCTCGCGGATGGACATTTCGTGCACGTCTTCGTCGACCGCGGCACCCGCTGCCCGACGACCATCGAAGGCGCGTTGCGGCATTCCCTGGAGCGGCTGGTGACCACAGCGGCGGAACGGCCGAATTGACACCGTCTCAGCGGCCAAACTAACGCCAGACCAGCGGCTGGATTAACGCGTCAGCCGCGCTGCAGCAGTCACTTGGACATGTGTCGGTTGGTCAGGTCGCCGTACGTTTCGACACCGGCCTGCTCGATTCGACGAGATATTCGGCCTCCTCATAAGCCCGCAGACCAGATCCTGAAGAAGGCAACCCGTAAACAACTCCAGAATCGGTCCACTACCAAGTGGCAAAGCGCTGTCAGGCGACAACGAGCCGTTCCAGCGCCCGCCGCAGCACCCGGGCGATCGCTGTGGGGCGACGGTTCTCCCGGTCCAGCCGACTACCACACCGGCGTCTACATCGGCGGCAACCAGATCATCAGCGCCGGCGGCGACGGCATCGTGGTGCACGGCTCGGACGGGCCGCTGATCGAGCACAACCGGTTCGACAACGGAGGCGGCGGGGCCTACCCCTTCGTGGCGGGCAACTTCGCCGGGATGTGGGCGATCAACTCCAAGAACCCGGTGTTCCAGTTCAACGAGGTGACCCGGCAGTATCCGTCCATATTCGACTCCACCGCCTGGGACTGCGACGGCGGCATCATCGGGACCTGCCTCTACCAGTACAACTTCTCGCACAACAACGCCGGCGGGTTCTTCCTCGGCTGCCAGTCCTGTACGGCCTTCCCGAACTACAAGGCGACGCAGGTGCTGCGCTACAACATCTCCCAGGAGGACTGCCGGATCGAGGCGAACCTGGAGAACCAGTCACCCACCCAGCTGTACGGCAACACCTTCTACTGCATGAGCAAGCCGATGAGCGCGAAGCTGCCCACCGGCGCGTCGGCGAACACCACGGTCGCCAACAACATCTTCGTGGCCCCCAGCGGCGCGCTGCCGACCGGCGAGAACCTGTCGTACCGGAGCAACCTGTACTGGGGCGGCGTGACCGCGCCCGCTGGTGAGACCGGCGCGGTGAAGGCAGACCCGAAGCTCAACTACCCGGGCGGTACGGCGCGCGGCTTCAACTCCGCGGACGGCTACCGGCTCACCCAGGGCTCACCCGCGCTCGGCGCCGGTACGGCGGTCGCCGGGCTCGGCGTACGGGACTACTTCGGCGGCGCGGTGCCCGGGCCGGACGGGAAGGTCAACATCGGGGCGTACAACGGCGCCGGCGTGGCGCCCAAGACGTACGGGTCGCTGCGCGAGGCGTTCAACAACGTCGGTATCTCCCGCGACGACAACCCGAAGCTCGGTGGCCTGTCCCTGTCCGGACGCAGCTACTCCGGCCAAGCCCTGGAAGCGGCCGGCTTCCGGTACGGCACCGTGGTCTCCAACGGCGTCAGCTTCGACTGGCCACACCGCTACTACGGCTTCCCCGACAACGTGAAAGCCGCCGGTCAGACCATCGCGGTGTCCGGCACCGGCGCCAAGCTCGCGTTCCTCGGCGCGGCGGCGTACGGCGGTGAGTCCGGCACCGGCACGGTCCGCTACAGCGACGGCAGTACTTCGACGTACACCCTGTCGTTCACCGACTGGTGGGCGAGCACGCCGACCGGCGGCAACGCCACGGCGGCGACGATGACCTACCACCACAAGCCGCCGACCACGTACAACAACCCGGCGACCGGCCGCGACGAACAAGACGTACGCCTCTGGTACGCCAGCGTCCCGATCACCGCCGGCAAGACGGTCACCGCGATCACCCTGCCCACCGGCAGCCCCCTGGCCAACGCCGGTCTGCATATCTTCGCCATGGCGATCGCGTGATGTCAGGGCACGTCCAGAGTTATCCAAACAGCAGCAAATGGTCTATTGACAGTCCATAAGGTCTGCGTACCGTGCCACCTAGCAAAGGTCTTGCGGGCAGTCCATAACGACGTAGGCCCGTGCCACGTACATGACCTGGGGAGGCAACTCATGGATCGTCGGCGGTTTCTCACCACGGCAGCGGTCGCCGGCGGCACCGCGGCGGCGTACTCGCTGCTGCCGCCGAGTCTGGCGCGGGCGCTGGAGCTGCCCGCGCCGACCGGCGGCCTGGAAGTGGTCAAGCATGTGGTGATCTTCATGCAGGAGAACCGGTCGTTCGATCACTACTTCGGCAAGTTACGCGGGGTACGCGGTTTCGCCGACCGCAACGCGATCACGTTGAACAAGAACGGCCGGTCGGTGTTCTACCAGCCCACGAGCACCGGCGGGTACGTGCTGCCGTACGGCACCGACAACCACAATCTCGGCGGTACGCCGCACGGCTGGACCGACGGGCACGACGCCTGGAACAAGGGCCGGTACGACAACTGGGTGCCGGCCAAGGGCAACCACACCATGTGTTACTACGACCGCGCCGACATCCCGTTCTACTACCAGCTGGCGGATGCGTTCACGATCTGCGACGCCTACCACTGCTCGGTGATGGGCGCGACGAGCCCGAACCGCAGCTACCACATCAGCGGGATGATCGGCTACGAGCCGGACGGTACCCGGGCGATCGGCAACGCCGCGTACAACGAGGACGGGCACGCGGGCTACACCTGGAAGACGTACCCGGAAAGGCTGGAGACCGCGGGCAAGTCGTGGCAGGTCTACCACGAGTGGGACAACTTCCAGGACAACAACGTCGAGTTCTACAAGGTGTTCCGGGACATCGCCCGCAAGGCCCTCGCGCCGCAGAGTCTGAAGAGCATGGACACCTTCTACGGCAAGGTACGCGCGGCGTCCGGCGCGACCCGGGACGCGCTGCTGGCGAAGCTGGAGGACGGGGTCAGGACGTTGACCGCGGCGGAGCGGAGCCTGTTCGAGCGTGGACTGCGCCGGGTCCCCAAAGGGGAGCTGTCGGCGACGTTCCGGGCCGCTGTCGCCGCCGACGCGTTGCCGGCGGTGTCGTGGCTGGTGGCGCCCACCGACCAGTGTGAACACCCGGCCTCGGACGGCCCGAGCACCGGTTCGGCGCTGGTGTGGGACGCGCTGGACGCGCTGGCGTCGAATGAGGCGGTGTGGAACAAGACGGTGTTCCTGCTCAACTACGACGAGAACGACGGCTACTTCGACCACGTACCGCCGCCGGTGCCGCCGTCCTCGGAGACGACCGAATACCACAACGGGGTGCCGATCGGGCCCGGGCCGCGGGTGCCGCTGCTGGTGGTCTCGCCGTGGAGCCGCGGCGGCAACGTGTGTTCGGAGTTCTCCGACCACACCTCGGTGCTGAAGTTCCTGGAGAAGGCCACCGGGGTCCAGGAGACCAACATCAGCACCTGGCGGCGCCAGCTGTGCGGCGACCTCACCGCGACGCTGGACACCACCACGTCGAACCCTTACCCCGGCTTCACCCGCCCGGTGCCCACCGCCGGGACTGGGCCGAAGTTTCCGGCGCCGCCGAACCCGCAGACCTTCCCGCAGCAGGAGTCGGGCACCCGTACCAAGCGGAAGTTGCCGTACCAACCCAAGGTCAACACCCGGCAGGAGAAGTCGACCGGGCGAGTGTGGATCGACATGGTCAACCAGGGCACGGTGAAAACCCATTTCGCGGTGTACGCCAACGCGCACCGCACCGACGGCCCGTGGCGCTACAACGTGGCCGCCGGCGCGACCGTGCCGGACTACTTCAGCGTGCAGACGTACGGCGGCGGCAAGTACAACCTGTCCTGCTACGGCCCGAACGGGTTCTCCCACCACCTGACCGGCGACCTGAACGCCGCCGGCGTCACCGCCGAGGTCGTCGCCGCGACCACCACCGCCGAGGACGGCATGGTGATCCTGACGTTCAAGAACACCGGCGCCTCGTCGGTGACCTTCACGGTCAGGGTGAACGCGTACCGGACGGGTGGGCCGTGGACGTACCCGGTGCTGGCCGGTGGGACCGTCACCGACACCTGGCACGCCGGCTGGTACGGCAACCGCTGGTACGACCTGACCGCCACCGTCAGCAGCGACCCCAGCTTCTCCCGCCGGTTCCGCGGCTACATCGAGAACGGCACCGACGGCGTGAGCGGATAGGGGACAGGTGATGGCGTGGGGTACCGGCCGGCCGCCGGCGACGGGCCGGCCGGTACGGCTGTCAGGCGAGGAAGCCGCGGAGCAGGGCGGCGGTGCCGGCGAGGTGCTCGGCCATCGCCTGGCGGGCGGCCGCGGGATCCCCGCCGAGGATCGCGTCGACGATCGCCTCGTGCTGCTCGTTGGCGTGTTCGATGTTGAGCTGCAGCAGCGGGATGGCGTCGAGCAACGCGTTGAGCCGCATCCGGACGCCGGCCGCCATGGTGGTCAGGGTCGCCGAGCCGGTCGCCTCCGCGATCGCGAGGTGCAGCCGGGAGTCGAGCCGGCGGTAATCGTCGGACGTGGCCGACTTGCTCTCCGCCAGCAGGGCACGCAGCCGTGCCGCCTCCTCACTGGACGGGCGCCGCCGGGCGGCCTGTTCGGCGGCGCCGACCTCCACCACATGCCGTACGCACAGCAGGTCCTCCATGCCCGACTCCAGCTCGGCGGCGGCGCGCCGGAACCGTTCCCGACCCGGCCGCGCGGTGGGGCTGGTGACGACGGTGCCGCCGTACCGGCCACGCCGCGACTCGACGTACCCGGCCCGCCGCAGCTCGGACATCGCCTCCCTCAGGGTTACCCGGCTGACCGCGAGCCGCGCTGCCAGCTCCCGCTCCGGCGGCAGCCGTTCGCCCGGTTTGACCACGCCCAGCTTGATCGCCCGCAGCAGCCGTTCGACCGTTTCCTCGAACGCGTTCGCGACGTGTACGGGGCTGAACAGCGCCTCGTGCAGCGACGCCTGGCGGCTGTCCGTTCCTTGCTGCTGAGCCACGTCACCCCCTCGCGAGCCGGGTACGTGATTCCCCGATCCTGTACGGCGACGGTAGACCTCGCAGCAACACCAGAGTCGCGCACCGCCCGTGCGAGGCACGGCGTACCCACAAAGATTGTTGACAATCAGACGATCCGGCGTCAGCATTCGGCACAACGAGCACACGCGCCGAGGAGCCGCCGGTGGAGACCACCACCCCCATCCCCTCGCTCGGGGCCGCGCCGCCGCTGGCCGCTTTCACCCCCGAGGAGTACGCCGCGCGGCTCGCCGCCACCCGGGCCGAGATGCGGCGCCGCGGCCTGGAGCTGCTGGTAGTCGTCGCGCCCGAGAACATCTACTACCTGCTCGGGCTGAACCATCAGGGCTATTTCGCGTTCACGCTGCTGCTGGTCCCGATGCGGGGCGGGCCGGCGCTCGTGGCCCGGGCGATGGAGGGTCCCACGATCGCCGCGCAGGCGCCGAGCTGCGGGCACGCGGCGTTCGGGGACGCGCAGGACGCCGCCGCGACCGCCGCCGCCGCGATCGCCGGCCTTGCCCCCGCTGGCGCCCGGATCGGAGTCGAGTGCAGCGGGATGTTCTTCCCGATCCTCGCCTGGGAGCACATCCGGACGGCGCTGGCCGACCGGACCTGGATCGACGCCTCGGAGCTGGTGGAGGCGATCCGGGTGATCAAGTCTCCCGCCGAGATCGCCCTGGTACGCCGCGCCGCCGTGATCTCCGACCGGGCCATGGCGGCCGGCGTCGCCACCGCGGGGCCCGGTGTCACCGAGACCGCCGTCGCGGCGTCGGTGTACCGGGAGCTGATCGCCAGCGGCAGCGACTACCCCGGCTTCGCGCCCTGCATCCGGGGGGCCGACATCCTGCGCCAGGAGCACGTCACCTGGCGGGACCGGCCGCTGCCGTACGGGGGTGGGCTGTTCCTGGAGCTTTCCGCGTCGGCGGGCCGCTACCACGCGCCGCTGACCCGGTTGGTCCACATCGGACGATCCCCCACCGGGGTGGAGCGGGTCGCCGAGACCGCCCTCGCCGGGCTGCGGGAGGTGGTGGACCGGCTGCGCCCCGGGACCGTCGCCTCCGACGTGTACGCCGCATGGCACAAGGTGATCTCGGGCGGCCTCGGGCACCAGGACTACCAGCGGCACCACTGCGGATACCTGGTCGGGATCGGGTTCCCGCCGAGCTGGGTGGGCGGCAGCCGGGTGGTCGGGATCCGGCCCGACAGCGACTACCAGGTCCGCGCCGGCATGGTCTTCCACGTGTTGTCGTGGATCATCGACGAGCCGCCCGCCGACTACGTGGTCTCCGACACCGTGCTGGTCACCGACGACGGCGGCGAGCTGCTCACCGCGTACCCCCGTGCCCCGATCACCATCACTTGAAGGAGCAGCCATGCGGATCACCGGCCTGACCGCCACGCCCGTCGCGGTCCCGTTCGCCGCGCCCGAGATCTGGGCGTACGGCGAGCGCCGCGGCCTGGTCAGCGTGCTCGTCGAGGTGACCACCGACGAGGGCATCACGGGCATCGGAGAGGCGCCGGCGTACCCGTCGGCCGCGATTGTGCAGGCCGTGTCGGAGACGGTGAAACCGCTGGTCATCGGCGAAGACCCGACGCTGATCGAGCGGCTCATGAAGCGGGTGCACATCGTCGGCACCTGGCATCACGTGAAGGCGACCAGCCCCGCCATCGCGGCGGTCGAGATGGCCTGCTGGGACATCGTGGGCAAACTCTGCGGCCAGCCGCTTCACGTGCTCTTCGGCGGGCGGGTCGCCGACCCCGAGTACTGCTACTACGTGACCGGGCGCACCGCCTCCGATGTGGCGGCGGCCGCGAAGCCGGGAGTCGACGCCGGCTTCGGCACGTACTACACCAAGGTCGGGGCGGACGACCTGGACGCCGACGTCGAACGGGTGGCCACGCTCCGGGACGCGATCGGGCCGGCGGCGAAGATCCGGGTGGACGCGAACGAAGCGTGGTCGGTCGCGGCGGCGGTCACCGCGATCGAGGAGCTGAGCCGGTACGGGCTGGAGTTCGTCGAGCAGCCGGTCTCCGGCCGCAACCTCGCGGACATGGCGTACCTGCGGTCGAAGGCGAGCGCCCCGATCCTCGCCAACGAGGCCTCCTGGACCCGGTACGACCAGCTCGACGTGATCCGGCACGGCGCCGCCGACGCGCTCTCGGTGGACAACCAGCTGGACGGTGGCCTGCTGAACATGAAGCGCTCCGCGGGGATCGCCGAGGCGGCGGCGCTGCCGGTGGTGAAGCACAGCCTCGGCGAGCTGGGCGTCGCGACGTACGCCGGGGCCCACGTGATCGGCTCCACCGGCAACTTCCTCTACCCGAGCCAGTGCTACCTGCCGCTGCTCGCCGACGACGTACTGGTCGGCGGGGTCGCCGCGTTGACCGGCGGGAGCCTCGCGCTGCCCACCGGACCGGGGCTCGGTGTGACTCTGGACCCGGAGCGGGTGGCCCGGTACGCGGAGCTCTACCGGCGGGAGGGCGCCAGCTTCAGCTTCACCGCAACGCTCGCCGCCACACCACAGCTCCCCAAGCGCTGACCCTGACCAGCGTTTTCGCTGGTCAGGGCGGCGCGTGGTCGCTACGGGACGGTGATCGAGACTCGCCAACCCGAGCAGCGCCGCGACCAGCGCCACCGCCATGGGCGGGTGCTCGCCGTCGGTCACCAGCGGGGTGAGCAGATCGAGCGTGGAGAGTACGCCGAGCACGATGAGCCCGGCGCGGAATGTACGGGACATGGCCGCCTCCTGTAGTAGAGAACCGATGTGCCCCACGGTGGTACGGCGGCCGCCCGGTGCTGATCGGCGTGATCGTCACGGCCCCGCTGTTCTGGCTGGAGATGGCCGCCGAGCCGGCGCCGATCGACGCAACCTTCCCGGCCGGCTACCTGACCATCGGCTCGTACGATGCGCTCGGGCCACTGTGGACACTCGCCGAGTTGCGTACGTTCGCCGCGCTGATCCTGGGGATCGTCGCGCTGGTCGTACGGTATCGCCGGGCTCCCGAGGCGCAGCGCCGGCAGCTGCTGTGGCTGCTGCTGGCCGCCATCGTGGCGGTGGCGTTCACACTGCCGTGGGGCTTCGTCGCCGGCACCCCGATCGTGGTGCTCTTCGCCATTCCGTTGATTCCGGTGGCGGTGACCGTGGCGATCGTGCGGCATCAGCTGCTCGACATCCGGCTGGTGGTCTCCCGCGCCGTGGCCTGGGTGCTGCTGTCGGTCGCGGCGGTGGCGGCGTACGCGGTGCTGGTCGCCGTACTGGACCGGTTCGTCTCCGCGCAGCTCGGCCGCTCGGCGGTCGCCACCGTCGTGGTGGCGCTGCTGGTGGCGCCGTTGCTGCCCCGGCTGCAGCGGCTGGTCGACCGGGCGATGTACGGCGACCGCGGCGACCCCGCGCGAGTGGCGTACCGGGTCGGCGAGCAGCTGGCGGCCGGCGCCGAGGAGGGCCTGTCGGGCGTGGCGCGGGCGGTACGCGAGGCGCTGCGGCTGCGGTACGTCGCGGTGTCCGACTCGGACGGCGTACTGGCCTCGGACGGACCGGACCCGGATGGCCCGGCCCGGACGATCGCGCTGGAGTACCGCGGTGAGCCGGTCGGTGAGCTGCTGGTCGGGCTGCGGCCCGGCGAGCGCGAGCTCTCCGCCGCCGACCGCGCCGCGCCTGGTCGCCGCGCCGCTCGCGGTCGCGCTGCACGCCACCCGGCTCTCCGAGCAGCTGCAGTCGTCCCGGGAGCGGCTTGTCTCGGCGCGGGAGGAGGAGCGCCGGCGGCTAGCCGGGATCTGCACGACGGCCTGGGGCCCACTCTCACCGGGGTCGCTCTCGCCAGCGACGCCGCCGCGAACCTGCTGGACGCCCAGCCGGCGCGGTCCCGGGAGCTGCTCGCCACGGTGCGCGGCGACGTACGCCAGGCCATCGCCGACATCCGGCGCCTGGTGGAGAACCTGCGCCCGCCCGCGCTGGACGAGCTGGGTCTGGTAGAAGCGTTGCGGCAGCGTACGGACCAGGTCGCGTGGCGCGCCGACGGCGCCGCGGTACGGGTACGCCTCGACGCCCAGCAGGAGTTTCCGGCGCTGCCCGCCGCGATCGAGGTGGCGGCGTACCGGATCGCCACCGAGGCGCTCACCAACGTGGTACGCCACTCCCGCGCGTCGGTGGCGGTGCTGCGGCTGCGGTGCGGCGACACTCTCGACATGGAGATCGCCGACGACGGCCCGCCGAACGGCGAGTGGCGACCCGGAGTCGGGTTGCAGGCGATGCGGGAGCGGGCCGAAGAGCTGGGCGGTCACCTGGAGGCGGGGCCGTCCTCGGCCGGCGGCCTGGTACGCGTCTCGTTCCCCCTGGCGGCGCCATGACACCCTCTGTGTCAACCTCATGCAGCTTTTGGCTGTGTGAGCGTTGCCGCCGCCCCGTGTTTGGTGGGGTCGTAGGGCGTGCTGGTGATCCAGCAGCGCCAGATGACGCGGATCCAGGC
>JBOGDF010000019.1:0-29277 GCA_050701635.1 Micromonosporaceae bacterium
GGTCGCGGCAGACCCGGCGCGCCGCGGCGGCGGCGTCCTCGCCCGGCAGCAGCAGTGCGATCCGGTCCTCCCGCGCCACCGCCAGCCCGCCCCGGCTGGTGGCGAAGCTCGACGCCCACGACGCGGCGCGTTCCCGCTGCCCGTGCTGCACCTCGGCCACCACCAGTACGTGCGGCGCGTCCAGATCGATGTCGAGCAGCCGGGCCCGCTGCCGCAGCCCTTCGGGGTCCCGGCTGGGGCGTGATGCCGGCCCGATGGCGGGCCCGGCCACGAGCTGCTCGGCAGCTACGCCGGCGAGGATGTCGCCGAGCAGCTCGCCGCGTACCCGGCCCTCGGCCTCGGCGACCGTACGGTCGAACAGCAGCAGCAGCGCGGTGACCAGCGCGGCCCGTTCCAGGATCCGCTGGTCCGCGTCGACCAGGTCGGTCTCGGGGCGCATCACCAGCGCGCCGAGCCGCTGCGTACCGGCGACCACGGCGGCGATCCACAGCTCGCCGCGGCGTACCGACCGGCCCTCGGCGCGGGAGGCCGCGACCGCTTCGGCGAGCACCGCCGGATCGGGTTCGGCGGTCTGCCCGACGCTGGCGATGCAGCGCCCGGTCTCGTCGAAGACCCGCAGCGCGCCGCCGAGTACGTCGGTCACCGCGGCGGCGACCTCCTCCACGCCGCCGCGTCGCAGCACCAGCGCGGTCATCCGGTCGTGCGCCTCGGCGGCGCGCTCCACCGACTCGCTGTGGGCGCGGATCACGGCGTTCGCCGCGGACAGCTCCTCCAGCGCGGACTGGGTCTCCTCCAGCAGCCGGGCGGTGTCGATGGCGACCGCGGCGTGGTTCGCCAGCGAGCACAGCAGCGCCACCTCTTCCCGGGCGAACGGTCGTGCTCCCCGGTTGGCGGCGAACAGTACGCCGATCACCCGGGTGCCGAGCCGCATCGGCACCCCGAGGATCGCCACCAGCCCTTCTTCGCGTACCGCGGTGTCGATCTCGTCGAGGTGGTGGAACCGCTCGTCGGAGCCGTAGTCGGCGGTCACGTACGGCTGGCCGCTCTGCGCGACGAGGCCACCCAGCCCGCCGCCGAGCGGCAGCCGCAGCTGCTGGAACTTCGCGGAGATCGAGCCGTCGGTGACCCGCATGTACGTGTCGCCGCGCTCCTCGTCGCCGAGCGTCATGTACGTGATGTCGGCGGCCAGCAACTGCCGCGCCCGGTGCACGATCGCGGACAGTACGGCGTCCAGATCCCGCAGCCCCGCCAGGTCGCTCGCGGTGTCGAACAGGCTGGACAGCTCGACCTCGCGGCGCAGCCGGCGTTCCAGCAGGGCGCGTACCCGCAGCGCCAGCAGCTTCGCCCGTTCCAGCTCGGCCATCGTCTCCGACGAGGCGCCCGCCGCCCGGGCCTGCAGCAGCGGTCCCTCGAACTCCACCGCCGTCGCCTCCCGGGCGAGCAGCTCCAGGAACTCGATTCCTGAGGAGGTCATGTGATCAGTGTGCGGTCCAGCCGCCGTCTATGACGAACGACGACCCGGTCACGAAGGAGGCGGCCGGGCCGCACAGGTACGTCACCAGCTCCGCCACCTCGTCCGGTTCGATGAGCCGCCGGATCGCCGCGTCCGCGAGCATGATCCGCTCGATCACGTCCCGTTCCGGGATCCCGTGCGTCTCGGCCTGTGCCGCGATCTGCTGCTCCACCAGGGGGGTACGCACGTAGCCCGGGTTGACGCAGTTGCAGGTCACTCCGTACGGCGCGGCCTCCAGCGCGACCACCTTCGACAGCCCTTCCAGCCCGTGTTTCGCCGACACGTACGCCGCCTTGAACGGCGAGGCGCGCAGCCCGTGCACCGAGGAGATGTTGACGATCCGGCCGAAGTTCTGGGCGTACATGTGGGGCAGCACCCGGCGGATCAGCCGGAACGGCGCCTCCAACATCACCCGCAGCAGGTACGAGAACCGCTCCGGCGGGAACTCCTGCAGCGGCGCGACGTGCTGCAGCCCGGCGCTGTTGACCAGCACGTCCACGTCCGGGTCGAGCCGGTCGACGGCGTCCAGGTCGGCCAGGTCGATCCCGACCGGCACCCCGCCCACCTCGGCCGCGACCCGGGCCGCCGCGTCCTCGTCCCGGTCCGCGACCAGCACCTTCGCGCCGGCCGCGGCAAGCCGCCGTACGCAGGCCGCGCCGATCCCGCTCGCGCCGCCGGTCACCAGCGCCACGCGTCCGTGCAACGGCAGTTCGACGGCGGGAGGAGTCATGACGGTGACGCTACGAGGCCGCGCAGCCACGGCACATGGCGTACGCCCACACACCGGTCCGCGGGACGGTGTGCGCCCCCGCTACAGCGGCGAGCCGGGCGTGTCGGTGCCGGATGCGCCCGCCGTGGCCCACTAGCGTTGTCGAACAAGTGTTCTGCGGGAGGTGGCCCGTTGCGGGTGCTCGGAGTGGACCCGGGGCTGACCCGGTGCGGGGTCGGCGTGGTCGACGGGGCGCCCGGACGGCCCTGCCAGTTGGTGGCGTACGAGGTGATCCGTACCGAGCCCGACGCGGAGCTGTCCGACCGGCTGCTGCGGCTCGACGTACGGCTCGCCGAGCTGGTCGCCGCGCACGCCCCCGACGCGGTCGCCGTGGAGCGGGTGTTCAGCCAGCACAACGTACGGACCGTGATGGGCACCGCGCAGGCGGGAGCGGTCGCGGTGCTGGCGGCCGCGCGTGCCGGCGTGCCGGTGCAGACGTACACCCCGAGTGAGATGAAGGCGGCGGTGACCGGGTCGGGTCAGGCGGACAAGAAGCAGATCGCCATCATGGTGACCCGGCTGCTGCGGCTGGACGCCGCGCCGAAGCCCGCCGACGCCGCTGACGCGCTGGCGCTGGCGATCTGCCACCTGTGGCGGGGCGCTGCCCAGGCCCGGCTGACCGCGGCGGTACGCGCGGCGAGTGCCACAGGAGGTCGCAGATGATCGCGAGCGTACGGGGACGCGTCACCAGCGTCGGGCCGGACCTGGCCGTGCTGGAGGTCGGCGGGGTGGGCTTCGCCGTGCAGTGCAGCCCCAACACCTTGGCCGGGCTGCGGACCGGCCAGGACGCCCAGCTCGCCACCAGCCTGGTGGTACGCGAGGATTCCCTGACCCTGTACGGCTTCGCCGACGCCGACGAGCGGGGCCTGTTCGAGCTGCTGCAGACCGCCAGCGGCGTCGGCCCCCGGTTGGCGCAGGCGGTGCTCGCGGTGCATCCTCCCGACGTGGTACGCGTGGCGATCGCCTCCGGCGACATCGACACCCTGACCCGGGTGCCCGGGATCGGGAAGAAGGGAGCGCAGCGGCTCGTGCTGGAGCTCAAGGACCGGATCGGCGCGGTGGCCACCCCGCCCGCGGCCGGGGCGGCGGTGCCCCGCCCGTCCTGGCGTACCCAGATCGAGCAGGCGCTGGTCGGGCTGGGCTGGTCGGCCACCCAGGCGGCGACCGCCACCGACGCGGTCGCCGAGTCGGTGAACGGCGGCGAGCCTGACGTACCGGCGCTGCTGCGCCAGGCGATCCGGCTGCTGGGTCAGGCCCGATGAGTGAGCTGTCGGCGTACGCCACGCCGGAAGAGGTCGACGCCGAGGCGAGCGTACGGCCGCGCCGGCTCACCGAGTTCATCGGTCAGCTCCGGGTACGTGAGCAGCTCGACCTGCTGCTGACCGGGGCGAAGCAGCGGTCGTCGCCGCCGGACCACATCCTGCTCGCCGGCCCGCCCGGGCTGGGCAAGACCACCCTCGCGATGATCGTCGCCGCCGAGCTGGAGTCGGCGCTGCGGATCACCAGCGGGCCGGCGATCGAACGCTCCGGCGACCTGGCGGCGGTGTTGACCAGCCTGGGCCCCGGCGACGTGCTGTTCATCGACGAGATCCACCGGATCGCGCGGCCCGCCGAGGAGCTGCTCTACAGCGCGATGGAGGACTTCCGGGTCGACGTGGTGATCGGCAAGGGCCCCGGGGCGACCGCGATCCCACTCGACGTGGAGCCGTTCACGCTGGTCGGCGCCACCACCCGCTCCGGTCTGCTCACCGGCCCGATGCGGGACCGGTTCGGGTTCGTGGCGCACCTGGACTTCTACGCCGCCGGCGAGCTGGAACGCGTACTGGAGCGCTCGGCGAGGATCCTCGGTGTCAGCCTCACCGCGGACGGCGCCACCGAGATCGCCGGCCGTTCGCGCGGCACTCCCCGGATCGCCAACCGGCTGCTGCGCCGGGTACGCGACTACGCGGAGGTACGCGCCGACGGCGTGATCACGCGGCAGATCGCCGGCGCCGCGCTCGAGGTGTACGACGTCGACCAGCTCGGGCTCGACCGGCTCGACCGGGCGGTGGTCGCCGCGCTGGTCGGCTCGTTCGGCGGCGGCCCGGTCGGGTTGACCACCCTCGCGGTCGCGGTCGGGGAGGAGCCGGACACGGTCGAGGAGGTCTGCGAGCCCTATCTGGTACGCGCCGGCCTGCTGGCCCGTACCCCCCGCGGACGGGTCGCGACCGCGGCGGCGTGGCACCATCTGGGGCGTACCCCACCCACGGGTACGTTCGGTGCGACCGCGCCGCAGCAGCAGGGTGACCTGTTCGATGTGAGCGCTGATCTCGACCCATGACACGGGTGTGATCGGAACGTGACCTCGCCCACGCGCGGCTTGCGTCACGGCAACGACTAAACTCCCGGCGGTTCCTACTGAATCGTTATCGCTGCTCCGCGCGACCGAAAATCGGCGGATGGCTGACGGATAACGGCCGAGCGACGTGGAAGGTCACGCAGTGTTTGTTGCACAGCAGGGCGGCGGCAGTAGCAGCTGGCCGGCGCTCCTGATGATCGGGTTGATCATCGGCGCGATGTATTTCTTCATGATCCGGCCGCAGCAGCGGCAGCGTCGCCAGATGGCGGACATGCAGAGCAAGCTCGGCGTGGGTGACCAGGTGATCACGATCGGCGGCCTGCACGGCACCGTGGTGGAAGCCGATGACGAAACCATCACGCTCGAGGTCGCGCCCGGCGTCACCAACAAGTACGTTCGAGGCGCTGTCAACCGCGTGGTGCCCCCACCCGGGGCTGAGGCGGACGAGACGGACGACAACCCCAGCAAGGACGAATAGACCGGCTCCGCGGAGACAAAGTCGGCCGCATCTGGACGTACGGCCCAAGGCGGTACGCCGTGAGCCGTGAATACTGGAAGCCGCACTGCCGCCGGGGTACCGGCGACGACGGGGCAATCGAGGCAGGGAGACAGGACAGCCGTGGCACCACCTCAGGGGCATACACCGCCCTCGCGATACCTGATCGCGCTTTTCTTGATCATCGCGGGTCTCTGGACGTGGGTCTATTTCGCGGGCGTGAACACGCCGCGGCTGGGCCTGGACCTGCGGGGTGGCACCAGCCTCACCCTCGAGGCCACGACCAAAGGCCGCGCGCCCGACCCGCAGAAGCTGGCCGAAGCGCGCGACATCATCGCCAACCGGGTCAACGACACCGGTGTGGCCGAGGCCGAGGTCACCATCGAGGGCGAGCGCAACATCGTCGTCAGCGTGCCCGGTGGCTCCGGCGACCTGAAGAAGGTCGGCGAGCCCGCGGAGCTGCGATTCCGGCAGGTGGTGCAGGAGACGCCGAACGTACCGGACACGCCCGACCCGACGCCGTCGGCGAGCGGCTCGCCGGCGCCGTCCGGCTCGGCCAGTCCGAAGCCGACCAAGGCGCTGCCCACCGGCTCGGCGAAGCCCAGCGGATCCGCCAGCGGCTCGCCGGGCGCCAGCGCAAGCCCTGCCGACGCGTCGGACGAGGAGCTGCTCACCGCGGCGTACACCAAGATCGGTAAGGGCAACGCCGCGCAGGGTAAGGAGCTGGTCGGTCAGGTCGCCGGGATCCAGGATCCCGCCCAGATCGCCGGCAACCCGCAGGCCCTACAGTTCCTGTCCGGCTTCAGCAAGCTCACCGGCGAGGAAGTCGCGGTGCTGCCCGCCGACACCCAGTTCAAGGTGCCGACGATCACCTGCGACATGCTCAACGCACGGCCGCCGGGCTCGATCCAGGACCCCAAGGCGCAGGTCGCCGCGTGCAACGAGGACGGGGACACCAAGTACCTGCTGGACAAGGCGCGGGTGCTCGGCACCGACGTCTCGAAGGCCGACTACACCTTCGACCCCAACCGCGGGCTGTGGCTGGTCACGCTGAAGTTCAACAGCAAGGGCCAGGAGAACTGGACCGACCTGACCACCGACGCCAAGGACAAGAAGGTCGCGGTGGTGCTGGACAACGAGGTGGTCTCCGCACCGACCGTCCAGGAGCGGATGACCGGTGACGCAGAGATCACCGGCAGCTTCACCCGGGTCGAGGTGCAGACGCTGGCCTCGCAGCTGGAGTACGGTGCGCTTCCGGTGACCTTCAAGGTCCAGGAGCAGATGCAGATCTCGCCGACGCTCGGCCTGGACCAGATGAAGGCCGGTCTGCTGGCCGGCACGATCGGTATTGCGCTGGTGGTGATCTACTGCTTCTTCTACTACCGGGCACTCGGGCTGGTGGTGATCGCCAGCCTGCTCGCGTCGGCGTCGATCGTGTACGCCGCGATCGTGCTGCTCGGCAAGTTCTGGGGCTTCACGCTCACCCTGGCCGGCATCGCCGGTTTCATCGTGGCGATCGGTATCACCGCGGACTCGTTCGTGGTGTTCTTCGAACGCCTCAAAGACGAGGTGAAAGACGGCCGCTCGGTACGCAGTGCGGTGCCCCGCGCCTGGGTACGAGCCCGGCGGACCATCCTGTCGGCGAACACAGTCTCGGTGCTCGGCGCCGTGATCCTGTACGTGCTCGCGATCGGTGCGGTGCGCGGCTTCGCGTTCACGCTTGGCCTGTCCGCGGTGATCGACCTGCTGATCGTGTTCACGTTCACCCATCCGCTGGTCAGCCTGCTGTCGCGGTCCCGCGCCTTCACCTCGCCCCGGTTCTCCGGACTGGGTAACGCGCGGCCCGATCCGTCGCAGAAGTCGACAGCCCGCGTCCGTGGCGGCGTTCGTACGAAGGAGTCCTGACCGTGGGTTTGCTGAGCCGTCTCTACCGCGGTGAAACCGAATTCGACTTCATCGGTTCCCGCAAGCGCTGGTACATCGGGTCGCTGGTCATCCTGGCGGTCTGTATCGGAAGCCTCGCGATCCAGGGCTTCAACTTCGGGATCGAGTTCTCCGGCGGCAACCAGTTTGTGATCAAGAAGGCGCAGGGCGTCGAGCTCGAAGAAGCCCGCACCGCGGTGGAGGACCTCGGGATCGAGGTCGCCTCAGCGCAGCAGGTCGGGACGGGCGCGCGCAGCAGCTTCGTGATCAAGACCGGCGAGCTGTCCGAGTCGCAGCTGGAGCGGGTCGAGGAGGACCTGGCGAAGTCGCTCGACGTACCGGCGCAGGACATTAGCCACTCCGAGGTCAGCGAGTCGTGGGGTGACAGCATCACCCGGCAGGCGCTGATCGGTCTGGTGGTGTTCCTGATCGCGGTGTCGGCGTACCTGTGGTTCCGGTTCGAGCAGAAGATGGCGCTGGCGGCGATGTTGGCGCTGGTGCACGACCTGGTGATGACCGCGGGCATCTACTCGCTGATCGGGTTCGAGGTCACGCCCAGCACGGTGATCGGCATGCTCACCATCCTCGGTTACTCCCTGTACGACACCGTGGTGGTGTTCGACAAGGTGCAGGAGAACACCAGGGGTCTGCTCGGCACTACGCGGTACACGTACGGGGAAGCGGCGAACCTGGCCGTGAACCAGACGCTGATGCGGTCGATCAACACCTCGTTGATCGGTCTGCTGCCGGTCGCCGGGCTGCTGTTCGTCGGCGCGGGGATGCTCGGGGTCGGCACCTTGAAGGACCTGGCGCTGGTGCTGTTCGTGGGTATGGCGTCAGGCGCGTACTCCTCGCTGTTCATCGCGACGCCGATGCTGGTGGACTTCAAGCGCGCCGAGCCGCGTTACCAGGCGCAGGAGAAGCGGGTGCTCGCCAAGCGTGCGGGCGAGGACACCGGCGCGAAGGCGGCTCGCCGGCAGGCGAAGCGTGCCGAGGCGGCCAAGGCGAAGGCGTCGGCCAAGTCGTCTACCCGCGCGGCGGGAGACGAGGACGTCGACGAGCTCGAGGACGAATACCTCGACGAGACCGACGAGTACGACGAGGAAGACGTCGACGCCGAGGAGTACGACGAGGACGAGGACGAAGACCGGGAGCTGGCGGGGCTCGCGCCCCGCCCCGGTGCCCGTCCCAGCTCGTCGCGGACGCGGAAGCGCACCGGCGGCCGGTCGACGCGTACCGGGCGGAGTGGTCGTAGCGGTGGGAAGCGGCGGCGCGGCTGATGTCCGGCCCGCAAGGCCAGCCGGCGGCCGACGGTTCGGTGACCACCGAGCCGTCGGCTGGCGCCGTTGGTGGCGCCTCGGGTGATGCCGGGCCGCAGATCGCGGAGCTGATCGCGGGGCGGGTGCTCGACGTACCGGACTTTCCGCAGCCCGGCATCGTGTTCAAGGACCTGACGCCGCTGTTCGCCGACGGTGCCGCGTTCCGGGCGGTGGTCGACTCGCTGCTGGAGCACTACGGACCGGACGGCTTCGACCTGGTGGTCGGTATCGAAGCCCGCGGGTTCGTGCTGGCTGCGGCGCTGGCGTACGCCGCCGGGGTCGGTGTGGTGCCGGTACGCAAGGCCGGCAAGCTGCCCCGGGAAACCGTCCAGGCGTCGTACCAGCTGGAGTACGGCGAAGCCGTGATCGAGCTGCACGCCGACGCCTTCGCCGCCGGCCAGCGGGTCCTGGTGGTGGATGACGTACTCGCCACCGGAGGCACCGCCGAGGCGGCGCTACGGCTGGTCGAGCAGGCCGGCGGCACCATCGTCGGCTTCACGGTAGTGATAGAACTCTCATTCCTGAACGGCCGGCAACGGCTGCCCGAGCGCCCGGTACACGCCCTGCTGACCGTTTGAGGCCGGTTTCCTGAAGAGGGCGGGTCAAAGGGCGTGACCACCGCTCACCGGGTGGTCAGGTGCTGGTCACCCCGATATCCCCGGTGGGTCGGTCCGGCGATGCCTGGGCGATAGGATTGGCCTCCGAGATCTCGTCCGCGAGGAGCAGCCGGTGTCGCGAGACTTCGCTTCGTCCGTGGATGGCGGTGGCGGCTCTGCCGAGACTGCTCGGCGCGGATCAGCGGATTCACCGGTGATCTCGCCGGGTGGCAACGGCACGGTCGGCCCACCGCATCCACCACTCGACGACGTCCAGGTGCCGGGTGCCGCCGCCGACGCGGCCGGCGATGCCGAGGCTGGCGCGTCCAGCGGACGAGCGGTGAGTGCGGTGTCCGAAGGTGGACGTACCCCTGCCGCGGCTCCGAAGCCCTCCACGACGCCCGCCCGGTCTGGCCAGCCGGCGCGGCGTACCCCGACGGCGGCTCCGAGCCGCAACGGGCGGGACGATTCCGACGGTGTCAGCTCCGCGTTCGCCGGCGCGCCCACCGGACGCCGGGTGCGCGCCCGGCTGGCCCGGTTCAACGCCCCGTGGCAGACCCCGCAGGTGGCCGAGGTGCTCGAGCCGCTGGTCGCCACGCACCGCGCCAGCCACCCGAAGGCGGACGTACGGCTGCTGCAGCGGGCGTACGACGCCGCTTCCGAGCACCACAAGAGCCAGTACCGCAAGTCGGGTGACCCGTACATCACGCACCCGCTCGCCGTGGCGCAGATCCTCGCCGAGCTCGGCATGGACACCACCACGCTGATCGCGGCGCTGCTGCACGACACCATCGAGGACACCGCGTACACCCTCGAAGAGATGCGCACCGACTTCGGCGGTGAGGTGACGCTGCTGGTCGACGGGGTCACCAAGCTGGACAAGGTCAAGCTGGGCGACGCCGCGAAGGCGGAGACCATCCGCAAGATGGTGGTCGCGATGGCGAAGGACCCGCGGGTGCTGGTCATCAAGCTCGCGGACCGGCTGCACAACATGCGTACCCTCGCGTTCCTGCCGCCCGCGAAGCAGGAGCAGAAGGCGCGCGAGACGCTCGAGATCCTCGCCCCGCTGGCGCACCGGCTCGGTATGAACACCATCAAGTGGGAGCTGGAGGACCTGGCGTTCGGCACCCTCTACCCGAAGCGGTACGAGGAGATCGCCCGGCTGGTCGCCGACCACACCCCGCAGCGGGAAGCCCTGCTGAAGGACGTCACCGACCGGGTGAACGGCGACCTGCGCGGCGCCAAGATCAAGGCTTCCGTGACCGGGCGGCCCAAGCACCTGTACTCGATCTACCAGAAGATGATCGTGCGGGGCCGCGACTTCACCGACATCTACGACCTGGTGGGGGTACGCGTCCTGGTCGACACCGTGCGCGACTGCTACGCCGCGCTCGGCGTGGTCCACGCCAACTGGCAGCCGGTGCCGGGGCGGTTCAAGGACTACATCGCGATGCCGAAGTTCAACATGTACCAGTCGCTGCACACCACGGTGATCGGCCCGACCGGCAAGCCGGTGGAGATGCAGATCCGTACGTACGCGATGCACCGCACCGCCGAGTACGGCATCGCGGCCCACTGGAAGTACAAGGAGACCAAGGGCGCCACCATCGTCGGCCCGCCGGCGCACATCGACGAGATGGCGTGGCTGCGGCAGCTGCTCGACTGGCAGCGCGAGGCGAGCGACCCGAGCGAGTTCCTCGACGCGCTGCGGTTCGACCTGTCCAGCCAGGAGGCGTACGTCTTCACGCCGAAGGGCGACGTGATCGCGCTGCCCAAGGGCTCCACCCCGGTGGACTTCGCGTACGCCGTCCACACCGAGGTCGGGCACCGCTGCATCGGCGCCCGGGTCAACGGCAAGCTGGTGCCGCTGGAGTCCACCCTCGCCAACGGCGACGTGGTGGAGATCTTCACCTCCAAGTCGGAGACCGCCGGCCCGACCCAGGACTGGCTCGGCTTCGTCAAGTCGCCGCGGGCGCGTACCAAGATCCGGCAGTACTTCAACAAGGAGCGCCGGGAAGAGGCGATCGAGGTCGGCAAGGAGGCGATCGTCCGGGCGATGCGCAAGCAGGGCTTGCCGTTGCAGCGGATGACCACCCCCGAGGCGCTCACCGCGATCGCCCGCGACCTGCACTACGGCGACGTCGCCTCGCTGTACGCCGCCGTGGGGGAGAACCAGGTCTCCGCGCAGTCCGTGGTGCAGCGCCTGGTCGCCGGGTACGGCGGCGAAGAAGGCGCCGTCGAGGACATCGCCGAGACCGCGCTGCCCACCCGTCCGGCGCGCCAGCGCAGCCAGGGCCAGGACCCGGGCGTGATGGTGCAGGGCGTCGCCGACGTGTGGATCAAGCTGGCCCGCTGCTGCACCCCGGTCCCCGGCGACGACATCCTCGGCTTCGTCACCCGCTCCGGCGGGGTCAGCGTGCACCGCGCCGACTGCACCAACGCCGAGGAGCTGAAGACGCAGCCCGAGCGGCTGGTGCAGGTGAGCTGGAAGGCCAACGCGTCGAGCACTTTCCTGGTGGCGATCCAGGTGGAGGCGCTGGACCGGCACAAGCTGCTCGCCGACATCACCAAGACGCTGTCCGAGGAGCGGGTCAACATCCTCTCCGCCAGCGTCACCACCACCCGGGACCGGGTCGCGGTGAGCCGGTTCAGCTTCGAGATGGCCGACCCGAAGCACCTCGGTCACCTGCTGCGCGCCGTACGGCGGGTGGAGGGCGTGTACGACGCCTACCGCGTCACGGCCGGCTGATCCCTCGCTGCCGGCTTTCTGCCGAATCTCCGGTTAAGCCCTAGCTGTCGGCTCGCGGCCGGGCATACGATTTCTGGCCACAGACCTTCGCGCCACCGGCGCCGAGCAGCCTCGGCGCGCTGCGACCGACCGGAGCCGCCGTGAGTGCTGAGACTGCCCCGAAGGCGGGCGTACGTCCCCCGGCGGGCGAGGGTGACCAGGCCCGGGAAGCCGAAGACCTGATCGCCGAGTACGACACCGAACGGCCGGCCCGGTCGCTGTCCCCGCGGTGGGCGACCGGCGTGGCGATCGTCGGTGCCGGCCTGTCGCTGTACGCCCTGTACTGGGTGTTCAATCCGCTGCCGGTGCTGCAGTA
Source organism: Micromonosporaceae bacterium (assembly GCA_050701635.1). Lineage (GTDB taxonomy): Bacteria > Actinomycetota > Actinomycetes > Mycobacteriales > Micromonosporaceae > WHSM01. Next base: position 12,059 of record JBOGDF010000019.1, read on the forward strand.
CCGGATGAGCTTCCTCGCCGTGGTGCTGCCGCTGACGTTCCTGTCGTACCGCCCCGTGCTGCGCCGCGGGGTGCGCTCCGGGAGCGACAATCCGCATCCGCTGGACTGGGGGTTGGCGGCAGCCTCGCTGGTGGTGTCGGCGTACCCGCTGTTCGGCTTCGACGCCTTCCTGCGGCGCACGTACGAGCCGACCACGCTCGACCTGGTGATGGGCGCGCTGTGCGTGCTGCTGGTGCTGGAGGCCACCCGGCGTACGGTGGGGCCGATTCTGCCCGGGGTCTGCCTCGGCTTCTTCGGGTACGCCTACTACGGCGGCTACATCCCGGGGCTGCTGGGCCATCGCGGCTACAACTTCGACCGCATCATCGTGGCGCAGTACATGGGCACCGAGGGGCTGTTCGGCGTACCGCTGGACGTCGCCGCGACGTACATCGTGCTGTTCACGATCTACGGTGCGGTGTTGACGTACTCGGGAGCGTCGAAGTTCTTCGTGGACATCTCGCTGGCGGCGTTCCGCCGGTCGCGTACCGCCCCGGGCCGTACGGTGACGCTGGCCGGCTTCCTGCTCGGCACGGTCTCCGGCTCCGGCACCGCCACCGCGGTCTCGCTCGGCTCGGTGACCTGGCCGATGTTGCGGCGGGCGGGCTACCCGAAGGAGCAGGCGGCGGGGGTGCTCGCCGCGGCGGGCATCGGCGCGATCCTGTCGCCGCCGACGCTGGGTGCGGCCGCGTTCATCATCGCGGAGTACCTCCACGTGTCGTACCTGCGGGTGCTGGTGCTGGCGGCGGTGCCGACGCTGCTGTACTACCTCGGGATCGTGCTGGCGATCGAGGCGGACGCCCGGCGGTGGCACGTGGCCGCGATCGAGGTCGACGCGCCACCGCCCGGCCGGCTGCTGCTGCGGTACGGCTACCACTTCTCCAGCCTGATCGCGATCGTGGTCTTCATGGCGCTGGACATCTCGCCGTTCCGTGCCGTGGTGTACGCGACGCTGCTCGCGTTCGGACTGTCCTTTCTGGACCGTACCCACCAGCTCACGCCACGCCGTGCCGGACAGGCGCTCGCGCAGGGCGCGCTGGGCGTACTGCCGGTGGCCGCCACCACCGCCGCCGCGGGGATCATCGTCGCCGTCGTCACCCTGACCGGGCTCGGGTTGAAGGCCTCCAGCCTGATCCTCACCGCCGCCGGGAGCAGCCTGACCATCACGGCGCTGCTCGCCGCGGTGGCGGTGCTGCTGCTCGGCCTGGCGGTGCCGGTGACCGCGTCGTTCATCATCTCGGCGGTGATCATCGGCCCGGCGCTGCTCACGCTCGGCGTCGGGCCCGAGGCGACGTACATGTTCATCTTCTACTTCGCGGTGCTGTCGGAGGTGACGCCGCCGACGGCGCTGGCCGCGGTCGCCGCCGCCGCGATCACCGGCGGGAACGCGTTCAAGGCGATGATGCAGACCTGGAAGTACACGCTGCCGGCGTTCCTGGTGCCGTTCGCGTTCGTACTGGCGCCGGCCGGGGAGGCGCTGCTGGGCCGGGCGCCGTTCGGGGAGGTCGTCGGCTACACGCTGGTGAGCGCGGCCGCGGTGGCGGCGCTCGCGGTGGTGACGGGGCGGTGGATCGCGGGGCCGGCCGGCTGGCCGGAGCGGCTGCTCGCCGCCGCGGCCGCGCTGGTCCTGCTGTACCTGCAACCGGTCACCGCGGCCATCGGGCTGGCGCTGCTGGCCACGGCGGTGATAGCCCACTTCGTGCTGCGGCGTCGGCGTACCAGCGCCGCCGTTCCAATTCCCACGCTCGACGAAGGAGTCTGATGAACCAGCGACCAAGCTCTGTCAGCCGCCGTACGCTGCTCGCCGCGTTCGCCACGGTTCCTGCCGGCGCGCTGCTCGCCGCGTGCGGTGGAGAACGCGCGGGCGACGGCGGCGGGCTGTACCACAACGGGCGGCTGTCCATCGCGACCGGACAGACCACCGGTGTCTACTACGTGCTCGGCGGTGGCCTCGCCGACCTGATCACCAAGCACGTGAAGGGCTACCAGGCGACCGCCGAGGCGACCGGGGCCTCGGTCGAGAACATCCAGCGCGTGGCGCGCGGCGACTCCGACATCGGCTTCACCCTGGCGGACACCGCAGCCGACGCGGCCACCGGCAAGGGCGTCTTCCAGGCGCCGCAGCCGATCCGGGCGCTGGCGCGGATCTACAACAACTACACCCACGTGATCGCGCGTACCGCCGCGAAGGCCGGCTCGGTCGCCGATCTGAAAGGCAAGCGGGTGTCCACCGGTGCGCCGAACTCGGGTACGGAGGTGATCGCGCTACGGCTGCTGAAGGCCGCCGGACTGGACCCCGACAGCGATATCAGCAAGCAGTCGCTGGGGCTGCCGGAGACCGTACAGGGGATGAAGGAGGGCACTGTCGACGCGATGTTCTGGTCCGGTGGCCTGCCCACCGGCGGCGTCACCGACCTGGTCACGTCCCAGAAGGACGGCGTCAGGTTCGTGCCGGTGGGCGAGCTGCTGCAGCCACTCCAGGACGAGTACGGCACGGTGTACCAGGAGGCGTCGATCGGCAAGGACGTCTACCAGCAGCCGGCGGACGTGCCGTCCATCGGGGTGCCGAACTTCCTGGTGGTCTCCGAGAAGCTGCCCGACCAGCTCGCGTACGACGTGACGAAGCTGCTCTTCGACTACCAGGACGAGCTGGTCAAGGTGCACCCGGAGGCGAAGAACATCGCCCGCGACAACGCCCCCAAGACGGAGCCGGTAAAACTGCACCCCGGCGCGAAGCGGTACTACGACGAAGCGTGACGCGCTGAGCATCGACGCAGACGCGCCCGAGCCGAGAAGGCCCGGGCGCGTCCGCGTGTCGTACGGCCGGCTAGGACTTCGACGGCTCCGTCGACGCGGGCGGCTTGCTGGCGACAGGGGCAGCGCCGTCGGTGACGGTGGCGGTGGTGACCTTGATCGCCAGCTTCGGCTTGCCGTCGGCGCCGGTGCCGGCGACCCCGGCCTTCGCGACCTTCTCCACCACGTCCAGACCCTTGGTCACGGTGCCGACGATGGTGTACTTCGCGTCGAGCTGGGTGTCCTTGTACACGATGAAGAGCTGGCTGCCGTTGGTGTCGGCGCCGCTGTTCGCCATCGCGACGACGCCCTTGGGGTACGCCGGGTTCTGCCCGATCGGCAGGTTCTCATCGTTGGTGGTGTAGCTCGGTCCACCCATGCCGGTGCCGGACGGGTCGCCGCACTGCAGCACGAACAGCCCCTGCGTGGTCAACCGGTGGCACGGGCTGCCGTCGTAGAACTTCTTGCCGGCCAGGTACGACAGGCTGTGTGTGTTGCACGGCGCCTTCGCCGCGTCCAGCTCGATCTGGATCACGCCCTGGGTGGTGTTGAGGGTGAAGGTCTTCACGCCTTCACGTACCTCTTCGCCAGCCTTCGGTGCGCCGACGTTCTTGCGCTCCTTGGCCGGCGCCTCCTTGGGCAGCGGCTTGTACGCGCAGGCGGCCGGCGTCTTGGCAGCGCTGTCGCCGCCCTTCTTCTTGCCCTTGTCGCTGCCGAAGTCATACTCCTGGACCAGCCAGTAGATGCCACCCGCGATCAGCGCCAGCGCGAGGAACGCCGCGGCGCCGGCCTGCCACTGCCGCCGGCGGCGTGCCTCGGCGGCACGGCGCGCCATCTGGCGCTCGAGCTTGGCGCGTGCGAGCGCGCGCTGACGGTCCCTGCTGGAGGCCACTATGTGCTCCCTACCCAATTCCACGAAAGTCGCTGGTACGCGACATGATCACCTGGTACGCGACAAGGCGCCCGCCAGAGTCTAAGGGCATCGACCCCGGATTCGGGGAGCCAGGTTAACCAACTGTGACCGTAGGGCGGCGAGGACTGCCGTTCGGGGTGGTTATCTCCGGCAGGTTTGCGGATAAATCGGGCGACCCTTATTGCGTGCTGCCGCCGCTGGCTGCCCCGGTAGGCTGCGATACGTGCTCGTGACAGGATTCCCGGCCGCCGCTTTCGGGACGAATTGCTTCGTGGTCGCCCCCGCGGCGGGTGAGCAGTGCGTGATCGTCGACCCCGGCATCGGGGTGGTCGACCAGTTGGACGACGTGCTCGCCGAGCACCGGCTGCATCCGGCGGCGGTGATCCTCACCCACGGCCACCTCGACCACACCTTCTCGGTGACACCGGTGTGCGGCGCCAAGGGGATCACGGCGTACATCCACCCGGACGATCGGGAGCTGCTCGCCGATCCCAGCAAGGCGATCAACTCGGTGGATCCGCGTACGCTGCTCGGCGGCCTGGAGTGGAGCGAGCCGGACGACGTGGCGGAGCTGGCCGACGGTACGGTGCTGTCGCTGGCCGGCCTGGAGATCACCGTCGACCACGCACCGGGGCACACCCGGGGCTCGGTGATGTTCCGGTTGCCGGCCGCCGACACGGACCTGGACGCGCCGGAGATCTGCCTGTCGGGCGACGTACTGTTCGCGGGGTCGATCGGGCGTACCGACCTTCCCGGCGGCGACATGCCGACGATGCTGCGCAGCCTGCGGGAGAAGGTGCTGCCGCTGGACGACGCGGTGCTCGTACTCCCGGGACACGGGCCCGTCACCAGCATCGGCCAGGAGCGCCGCTCCAACCCCTTCCTGCTCGACCTCGTAGCTTCGGAGCCAGAGACACGATGACCCGCCCCAACCCGATCAGCGGGTTCCCCGAGTGGCTGCCTGCCCAACAGCTGGTGGAGCAGCACTTCATCGACCGCGTCCGGTCGGTCTACGAGCGGTACGGCTTCGCGCCGATCGAGACCCGCGCGGTGGAGCCGCTCGACCAGCTGCTGCGCAAGGGCGGCGACACCGACAAGGAGATCTACCTGATCCGCCGGCTGCAGGCCGCCGAGGACGGGGACGGCGACACCGACGCCGCCGCCACGCTCGGCCTGCACTTCGACCTGACCGTGCCGTTCGCCCGGTACGTGCTGGAAAACGCCGGCAAGCTGCACTTCCCGTTCCGGCGCTACCAGATCCAGAAGGCGTGGCGCGGGGAGCGGCCCCAGGAGGGGCGCTACCGGGAGTTCCGGCAGGCCGACGCCGACGTAGTGGACACCGACCACCTGCCGTTCCACTACGACGTCGAGCTGGCGCTGGTGTTCGCCGAGGCGCTCGGCGCGCTGCCGATCCCGCCGTACGAGATCCGGGTGAACAACCGCAAGGTGTGCGAGGGGTTCTACCGGGGGCTCGGGCTGACCGACCCGCTCGCCGCGATGCGCGCCATCGACAAGCTGCTCAAGATCGGGCCGGAGAAGGTCGCCGCGCTGCTCACCGAGACCGCCGGCGCCACCGACGCGCAGGCCGAGGCGTGCCTGGCGCTGGCGGACATCTCCGCCCCGGACGGTTCGTTCGCCGACCGGGTACACGCTCTGGGGGTACGCGACGAGCTGCTCGACGAGGGGCTCGACGAGCTGACCCGGGTGGTGGACGCGGCGGCGGAGCACGTACCGGGGGTGGTGCTGGCCGACCTGAAGATCGCCCGTGGCCTGGACTACTACACCGGCACCGTGTATGAGGCGTTCCTGCGCGACCGGCAGACCATCACGATCGGCTCCGGCGGCCGGTACGACAACCTCGCCTCGGCCGGCGACACCCGCTACCCCGGCGTCGGGATCTCGATCGGGATCACCCGGCTGCTCGGCCTGCTCTCCGTCGGGGACAGCTTCACCGTCTCCCGGTCGGTGCCGACCGCCGTCCTGGTGGCGCTGCCGGACGAGGCGTCCCGGGCCGGCTGCGACCGGATCGCCGCGGCGCTGCGGCGGCGCGGCATCGCCACCGAGGTCGCCCCAGAGCCGGCGAAGTACGGCAAGCAGATCCGGTTCGCCGACCGGCGCGGGATCCCGTACGTGTGGTTCCCGGGGGAGCCGGACACCGTGAAAGACATTCGGTCGGGGGAGCAGGTCGAGGCCGCCGCCGATACCTGGGCGCCGCCGGCAGAGGACCTCCACCCCCAGATCAGCACAACGAAGGAGAACTGAGCCGTGATCCGTACCCATGAAGCCGGTGTGCTGCGCGCCGAACTCACCGGAGAGCAGGTGACGCTCGCCGGTTGGGTGGCGCGGCGCCGGGATCACGGCGGCGTGACCTTCATCGACCTGCGCGACGCCTCCGGTGTGGTGCAGGTGGTCTTCCGTTCCAGCGAGGCCGCCGAGGCCGCCCACGGGCTGCGCAGTGAGTTCTGCGTGAAGGTTGTCGGCACCGTGGACCGGCGGCCTGAGGGCAACGAGAACCCGGAGCTGCCCACCGGCGAGGTCGAGGTGACCGCGGCCGAGCTGACCGTGCTGGCTGAGGCGGCGCCGCTGCCGTTCCCGATCGACGACCACGTCGACGTGGGCGACGAGATCCGGCTCAAGTACCGCTACCTCGACCTGCGGCGTACGGTCCCGGCGGCCGGGCTGAGGTTGCGCAGCGAGATGAACCGGATCATCCGCGACGTGATGCACCGGCAGCGGTTCACCGAGATCGAGACCCCGACGCTGACCCGCTCCACCCCCGAGGGTGCCCGCGACTTCCTGGTCCCGGTACGCCTGCAGCCCGGCTCCTGGTACGCCCTGCCGCAGTCCCCGCAGCTGTTCAAGCAGCTGCTGATGGTGGCCGGCTTCGAGCGGTACTACCAGATCGCGCGCTGCTACCGGGACGAGGACTTCCGGGCCGACCGCCAGCCCGAGTTCACCCAGCTCGACTTCGAGATGAGCTTCGTGGACCGCGACGACGTACTTCTGGTCGCCGAAGAGGTGATGGCGGCGCTGTGGCGCGAGCTGCGCGACATCGAGCTGCCCCGGCCGTTCCGCCGGCTGACCTGGCAGGAGGCGATGGACCGGTACGGCTCCGACAAGCCCGACCTGCGGTACGCCCTGGAGCTGGTCGACCTGTCCACGTACCTGACCGGTACGGAGTTCCGTGTGTTCGCCGGTGCGCTCGCCGCCGGCGGGTACGTCGGCGCCGTGGTGATGCCGGGCGGCGCCAGCCAGACCCGCAAGGAGCTCGACGGCTGGCAGGACTGGGCGAAGGCGCGCGGCGCCCGGGGTCTGGCGTACGTGCTCTTCGACGCCGAGTCGGGGGAGCCGCGCGGGCCGGTGGCGAAGAACCTGTCCGAGTCGCACCTGAGCGGGCTGGCGGACGCGGTGGGCGCCAAGCCCGGGGACGCGGTGTTCTTCGCGGCGGGCGAGTCGCGTACCGAGGCACAGGAGCTGCTCGGGGCGGCGCGGGTGGAGATCGCCCGGCGCGGGAAGCTGGCCGACCCGGAGCGGTTCGAGTTCGCGTTCGTGGTCGACTTCCCGATGTTCGAGCGGACCGAGGACGGCGGCTGGGACGCGATGCACCACCCGTTCTGCATGCTGCGCCCGGAGTGGCTCGACCGGTTCACCGACGACCCGGAGCACGCGCTCGCCGACGCGTACGACCTGGTGTGCAACGGCAGCGAGATCATGAGCGGCTCGATCCGTATCCACCGCGCCGACATCCAGCAGCGGGTGTTCGAGGTGATCGGGCTCTCCCGCGAGGAGGCCGAGAGCAAGTTCGGGTTCCTGCTGGAGGCGTTCAAGTACGGCCCGCCGCCGCACGGTGGCGCCGCACCCGGGCTGGACCGGATCGCCGCGCTGTTGGCCGGGCAGGAGTCGATGCGCGAGGTGATCGCGTTCCCGAAGACCGGCAACGGCGGCGACCCGCTGACCGGCGCCCCCACCCCGATCACACCACTGCAGCGCGCCGAGGCCGGCGTCGACGCCAAGCCGAAGCCGCAGGGCAGCTGAGCCGGGCTCACGGTACGTACCGCAGCGGCCACAGTCGTCCCGTCGCCGCGTCGATCAGCCCGGCTCGGGGCACGCTCACGGTCAACGGCAGCAGATCGTTGACCGCTGCGGCGACCTCGGGGAGCTGGCTGAGCCGAGCCCGGGGCGCCAGTGAACTGTGCGGCAGCCAACGCCCGCTGCGGTAATGCCTGTGGACGGTCGCCCCGGCGGCGGTCACCGCCTCGTTGACCGCTCGCTGCCGTGACAGCAGCTCCGGGGGTACGGCCGGGATCAGCGAGATCCGGCCGCGCGGGAACACACCGACGGCCTGGAAACTCAGCTCGATCGGACCGCCGGGGCCCAGCTCGGTGAGGGCTTCCCGTACCGGGTCGAGCTGCCACTCCACCAACACGGTGTACGACAGGTGCGCGTGGTGGTTGCCGTGGGTGTGTGAGCGCAGTGTGGGGATGCCGTACGCCTCGATCCGGTCCCAGAGCTGCCGGATCGCCGTCTCGCCGCGATCGTCGAAGAGCAGGCAGACTCCGAGCGCCACGTACCGACACTAACGGGGCCGACCCACCAGAGCGCCATCAAGATCAGCGTCTCGGGAACGATACGACTCCTCAGAGGGCACGAGCGTTCCCGAAACCGCGATCTTGAGGGTCGCCCGCGGCACCGTCGTGGCGGGAACGGTAACCGCGGGTAGTGTCGGCGAGCGTGGAAGCCCTCTTCGACCTCGGCAGCGGCGCCGGCACGCCGGACGCTCCGGATGGCGTGGCACCCGACGCTCCGCTGGCGGTACGGATGCGGCCGAGCAGCCTCGACGAGCTGATCGGGCAGGAGCACCTGCTCGGGCCGGGCGCCCCGTTGCGCCGGCTGGTGGAGGGCGACGCGCCGCTATCGGTGATCATGTGGGGGCCGCCGGGCAGCGGCAAGACCACGGTCGCGCACCTGGTCGCGCACGCCACCAGCCGCCGGTACGTGCCGCTGTCCGCGCTGAACGCCGGGGTCAAGGACGTACGGGCGGTGATCGAGTCGGCGCGAGCCGAACGCCGGGGCGGGGGCCGCCAGACGGTGCTGTTCATCGACGAGGTGCACCGGTTCAACAAGACCCAGCAGGACTCGCTGCTCGGGGCGGTGGAGGACCGTACGGTCACGCTGCTGGCGGCGACCACGGAGAACCCGTACTTCTCGATCGTCTCGCCGCTGCTGTCGCGGTGCGTACTGCTGACGCTGGAGCCGCTGTCCGACGAAACCATCCGTACCGTGGTACGCCGCGCGCTGACCGACCCGCGGGGCCTGGCCGGCGCCGTCACGCTCGCGCAGGACGCCGAGGACCACCTGGTACGCCTCGCCGCCGGCGACGCCCGTAAGGCGCTCACCGCGCTGGAGGCCGCGGCCGGCTCGGCGGAGGCGGTCTCCAACGACGGGCCGGTCGAGGTCAACCTGGCCACCGCGGAGACCGCGATCGACCAGGCCGCGGTGCGGTACGACCGCGACGGCGACGCCCACTACGACGTCACCAGCGCGTTCATCAAGAGCCTGCGCGGCTCCGACGTGGACGCCGCGCTGCACTGGCTGGCCCGGATGCTGGTGGCCGGCGAAGACGCCCGGTTCATCGCCCGGCGCCTGATCATCTTCGCCAGTGAGGACGTCGGGATGGCCGACCCGACCGCGTTGCCGACCGCGGTCGCCGCGGCGCAGGCGGTCGAGCACGTCGGGCTGCCCGAGGTGCAGCTCAACCTCGCCCACGCAGTCGTGCACCTGGCTACGGCACCGAAGTCGAACGCCGTCACCGAGGCGATCGGCCAGGCCACCGCGGACGTACGGGCGGGGCAGAGCGGCCGGGTGCCGGCGCATCTACGGGACAGCCACTACAAGGGTGCCGCGCGGCTGGGGCACGGGGCGGCGTACCGCTACCCGCACGACGACTCCCGCGGAGTGGTCGAACAGCGCTATCTTCCCGAGGGAATGGCGGACACCGACTACTACCGTCCGAGCCGGCACGGTGCCGAAGCCGCCGTGGCGGACCGGCTACCGCGGTTGCGGCGTATCGTCCGAGCCGAAGGCCCGGATGCGGCCGGAGGGCAGGACGCCGTACCGGAGAGTCCGTGAGGGGGGAGCCAGTGTCGCCGACCGATCGACCGCGCCGCCGTCGCAAGCCGCCTCCGGACCCGCCGGGCGACGGCTACGTACCGGGCGACTACGGCGACGAGATCGACTGGTTCGCGCAGCTGCGCTCGACCGGGCCGTCGCGCCGGGAGCGGCCGTTCGGGCAGAAGGAGAACGAGTCGCCGCCGCGCCGGGACGCCGGCCGCACCGGGCCGCGCCCCACCGACCGGGTCGAGCTGCTGCCGCCGGGCCATGGTGTGGCCGCGGAGTCCCGGGGCCGGCGGTCCCGTCGCGGCGCCGTGGTCGACGGCGAGGTCACCGGCGAGATGCCGGCGGTCAACGACGCCGCCGCGCCTCCCCGGACACCACCGCCGCCCACCCGCTCGACACCGCCGCCGCGAGCGCTACCGCCCCCCGAGCGGCCCACCCCACCACCGGCACGGTCTCACCCGGCGCCGCCCCACACGACCCCACCTCATCCGACGGGCTACGGGCCACCGCCCGTGCCGCAGCCGCCCGCGCCGGGGAAGCCGACCCGGGCCGAACGCGCCCGAGCCAAGCGAGCACGCGAGGAAGAGGCGCGTGCCGAGCAGGCCAGGGCAGAGCAGGCCCGCGCCGAGCGGTTCCGGGCGGAGCGAGCCCAGGCGGAGCGAGCCCAGGCGGAGAGGACCACCGCGGCGGGAGCGGACCAGCGGGCGCCCGCCCGCCGACCCGTCACGGCACCCGACCCGGAACGCCGTGCCGGGGCACGACCCGGTCCGCCGCCCGGCCGCACCGAGCAGCGCTCCGAACCGCCACCCGGCCGTACTGACCAGCGCTCGGGCCCGCCACCCGGCCGTACCGAGGAGCGCCCCGGACGGGGACGCCGGGGCGAGGACCGCTCGGGTCCGGCGCGGCGGCGCGGGGAACGTCCGGACGGGCGCCGGGCGGGGGATCAGCGGGCGGGCGGCGTACCACCGGGAAAGACAGCGGGGAAGTCACGACCGGACAGCCGGCCGCGGACCGTCGCTGCCGCTTCGGCGGGGTCTTCCGGCGCGGTCAGCGGCACGCTGACGCGGTGGCGGGAGCTGCTGCGGCAACCGGAACGGCTGCGCCAGATCACGTTGATCTGCGTCGCGGTGGTGCTGCTGGGCGCGCTGCCGGCGTTCTTCGGGATCAGGTACGCCACCCGGGATCCGGGATTCCGCGCGCTCGACGCGCTCGACCTTCCGGCGTGGGCCAGTGAGAACGTGCAGGACCGTGCGGTGGGCAGCCGCTGGTGCATCGACACCTGCCGGGTACGGCAGCGGCTGTGGGAGTCCGAGCGCGACACCACCTCGACGGTGACGGCGTACCACGACGCGTTGCGAGCCGAGGGCTGGAAGCGCTGGGACGTCGACGGCTGCCCGCCGAAGCGGGTACGCGGTGAGTACAGCTGCTGGCGGCGCGACGCGTACACCCTGGATCTGTGGGTACGGCTGCCCGAGTGCCGCCGCAACGGCGGTGGAGCCGGCGCGGAGGGCGCGGCGCCCGGTGACCAGTGCCCCGGCTCCGTGGTGACGGTGGTGGTCCGCAACGCGGGCGCGGACCGACGACTGCAATGATCGCGGGTACGGCCGTGCGCCTCCGGTACGCCCGGTAGGGTCACTGCGGTATTCGAAACAATCCCACCTGCCGGGCAGCAATCCGACATCGGCGCGCACCCGACGGTTCACAGGAGAAGGGAGCACCACCGTGTCCGGTGGCGAGATCGCGGCGTTGATCGCCGCAGCGGCCTTCCTGCTGCTGGTCGGAGTCCTCGCGATCCCGATCCTGCGGCTGCGACACACGGTTGACGCCGCCACCCGGGCGATCAACGAGGTGATCGACAAGACCACTCCGGCGATCGGCAAGCTGGACACCACAGTGGACCAGGTGAACACCGCCCTGGGTCAGGTGCACGTGTCGCTGGACGGCGTGAACTCCCAGCTGGTACGTCTCGACACCATCACCGGGCACGCCCAGCAGATCACCGGCACCGTGGCGAACCTGGCGACCGTGGTCGGCGCCGCCTCGTCCAGCCCGCTGGTGAAGGTGGCGGCGTTCGGGTACGGCGTACGCAAGGCGGCCAAGGCCCGCCAGCACGCCGACCAGGAGCGTGAGGTACGGCAGCGGCTGAAGGCCGAACGCGCCCTCCAGAAGGCGGCGCGTCCCCGGCGGCGGTGGCGGGCGTCATGATCAAGCGACTGTTCTGGCTCGGCGTCGGCGTCGCCGCCGGCGTGGTCGTCTACCGCGTGGTGACCCGCAAGGCGCAGGCGTACACCCCGCAGGGGATCGCGGCCAGTGCGCAGGAATCCGCTGTCGGTCTGCTGGATTCTGTGCGTGAATTCATGGCAGACGTACGGGAAGCCGCCGCGGAGCGGGAGGACCAGATCTACGCCGCGCTCGCCGAGAACGCCGAGTTCGGCGAGGGCGCGGACCTGGAGGACCTGCCCGATCCCGACGACCTGCCGGACCCCGACGAGTACGACTTCGACGACAGCAGAGCACCTCGGGAAGGCGATACCGACCGATGAGAACCGCGGAGATCAAGCGCCGGTTCCTGGCCCACTTCGAGTCGAACGGGCACACGGTGGTGCCCAGCGCCGCGCTGCCGGCGATCGACGACCCGAACCTGCTGTTCATCAACGCCGGCATGGTGCAGTTCAAGCCGTACTTCCTGGGTCAGGTGACGCCGCCGTACCCGCGGGCGGTGAGTGTGCAGAAGTGCATCCGTACCCCCGACATCGACGAGGTGGGCAAGACCACCCGGCACGGCACGTTCTTCCAGATGAACGGCAACTTCTCCTTCGGCGACTACTTCAAGGCCGGCGCGATCGAGCTGGCCTGGGAGCTGGTCACCCGGCCGGTCTCCGACGGCGGGTACGGGTTCGAAGAGGCGAAGCTGTGGGCGTCGGTGTTCCACGAAGACGACGAGGCGTACGACCTGTGGCGCAAGATCGGCGTACCCGAGTCCCGGATCATCAAGCTCGGGATGGGGCCGAACTTCTGGTCGATGGGCGTACCGGGGCCGTGCGGCCCGTGCTCGGAGATCCTGATCGACCGGGGCGCCGAGTACGGCCCGGAGTACGACATCACCAGCGGCGAGGAGCCCGACGGCGACCGCTACCTGGAGTTCTGGAATCTCGTCTTCATGCAGTTCGAGCGGGGCGAGGGCACCGGCAAGACCGACTTCCCGATCCTCGGTGAGCTGCCGGCGAAGAACATCGACACCGGGATGGGGCTGGAGCGGGTCTCCGCGCTGCTGCAGGGCGTGGACAACCTGTACGAGATCGACGAGGTACGCCCGATCCTGGACCGCGCCGCCGAGCTGACCGGCAAGACCTACGGCCGCTCGACCAGCCACCTGGCGGCCGCGTCGCACCCGGACGACGTACGGCTGCGGGTCATCGCGGACCACGTACGGACCGGGTTGATGCTGATCGGCGACGGCGTGACCCCGAGTAACGAGGGCCGCGGCTACGTGCTGCGCCGGATCCTGCGCCGCGCGGTGCGGTCGATCCGGCTGCTGGGGCTGCAGGCCGCGGCGTTCCCGGAGCTGTTCCCGGTCGCGCGGGACTGCATGGCGCCGAGCTACCCCGAGGTGGCCGCCGAGTACGACCGGATCTCGCAGTACGCGTACGCCGAGGAGGAGGCGTTCCTGTCCACCCTGGGCCGGGGCACCGTGATCCTCGACGTCGCGATCGGCGAGACCAAGCAGGCCGGCGGCGACGCGCTGCCTGGCGAGAAGGCGTTCACCCTGCACGACACGTACGGGTTCCCGATCGACCTGACGCTGGAGATCGCCGCCGAGCAGGGGCTCTCCGTGGACGAGGACGGGTTCCGCCGGCTGATGGGGGAGCAGCGCCGCCGGGCGAAGGCCGACGCGGCGTCCCGCAAGACCGGCCACGCCGACCTGTCGGCGTACCGGGAGGTGCTCGACGCGCACGGGGCCACCGAGTTCACCGGCTACACCGAGCTGGCCCGCGAGTCCCGGGTGCACGCGCTGATCGGCGACCACGGCGCGCTTTCCGGCGCCGGTGAGGGCGACGAGGTCGAGGTGGCCCTCGACGTCACCCCGTTCTACGCCGAGGGCGGCGGCCAGCAGCCCGACACCGGCCTGATCACCGTCGGCGGCGGCGAGCTGGAGATCTACGACGTCCAGTCCCCGCTGCCGGGGCTGACGGTGCACCGCGCCAAGGTGGTACGCGGTGAGGTGCGCGCCGGGGAGACCGGCCACGCCGAGGTCGACACCAGGCGGCGGGGCGCGATCTCCCGGTCCCACACCGCGACCCACCTGGTGCACCAGACGATGCGCAACTTCCTCGGCGAGACGGCGACCCAGGCGGGTTCGCTGAACGCGCCGGGCCGGCTGCGGTTCGACTTCAACACCCCGGGCGCGGTGCCGCCGTCGGTGCTCGCCGACGTGGAGCAGCAGGTCAACGAGGTGCTGCTGGCCGACCTGGAGGTGCGCGCGTTCGTCACCTCCCTGGAGGAGGCGCGCAGGATCGGCGCGATGGCGCTGTTCGGCGAGAAGTACGGCGACCAGGTACGCGTGGTCGAGGTCGGTGACTACGCCCGCGAGCTGTGCGGCGGCACCCACGTACACCGCAGCGGCCAGCTCGGGCTGGTCAAGCTGCTCTCGGAGTCCTCCATCGGCTCCGGGATACGCCGGGTCGAGGCGCTGGTCGGCATCGACGCGTTCCAGTTCCTCGCCAAGGAGCACCTGCTGGTCAACCGGCTCGCCGAGCTCTACCGGGTGCCGAGCGACCAGATCGCCGACCGGGTGGAGCAGACCGTCAGCCAGCTCCGCGACGCGGAGAAGGAGCTGGCGGCGCTGCGTGCCCAGATGGTGCTCGCCGGCGCCGCCACGATCGCCGAAGGCGCCCGCGACGTGGCGGGCGTGGCGTACGTGGCGACCGAGGCGCCCGACGGCACCAGCGGCAACGACGTACGGATCCTGGCGCAGGAGATCCGGGGCCGTTTGGCGCAGACCCGGCCCGGCGTGGTGGTGGTCGCGGCGCGCGCCGGCGGCAAGCTGTCGCTGGTGGTCTCGGTGAACGCCAAGGCCCGCGAATCCGGCCTGTCCGCGAAGGAGCTGGTACGCGCGGCGCTGTCCGGACGCGGCGGTGGCAGCGACGAGGTGGCGCAGGGCGGCGGCCTGCCCGCCGGCGACGCCCCCACCGTGCTGACCAGCCTGGAACGCCTGGTCGCGGAGGCGGCGACCCGCTGAGCGGAGGCGGCGACCCACTGAAAGGCGCCGATATGACAGCACCACAGTGGACCCGCGGGGTCCGGATCGGCGTGGACGTCGGGAAGGTACGGATCGGGCTGGCGGCGAGTGATCCAGATGGACTACTCGCCACCCCGGTGCGTACGGTGGCCAGGGCGACGCGACGAGGCGACTCCAACGACCTTGTCGAGATCGCCGACGTGGTCCGCGAATACGACGCCGTCGAGGTGGTGGTCGGGTTGCCGGTGACGCTGGCAGGCCAGGAGGGCCAGGCCGCCGGCGAGGTGCGCCAGTTCGCGGAGCGACTTGCCCGGATCGTCGCGCCGATCCCGGTTTGCCTCGCCGACGAGAGGATGTCGACGGTGGTGGCAACCCGTAGGCTGTCCGAGCGAGGCGTACGGGGGCGCCGTCGTCGTACGGTGGTCGACCAGGCCGCGGCGGTGGAGATCCTGCAGGGATACCTCGACGCTCACCGGAGGAAACCGGATGCTTGACCAGCTCGACCTGTTCGACGGCGAGTCGACCCGGCCGCGGCGGCACCGGCACCGAAGGCGCCGTGACGGCGGTGGCGGACGCTCGGTGGTCACTCTGCTGATCGTGGTGCTGATCCTGGGGCTGCTGGGCGTCGGTGGCTGGATGGGCTTCACCTGGGTACGGGATCTGCTGACCCCGCCGGACTTCGAGGGCACCGGCAAGGGCAAGGTCACCGTCGAGGTGAAGACCGGCGACACCGCGGGCGACATCGCCAACGAGCTGTACCGCAAGGGCGCGGTGGCCAGCGGCGCCGCGTTCGTCAACGCCGCCAACGATGACGAGCGGAGCCGGGAGATCCAGCCGGGCGCGTACCAGCTGAAGAAGGAGATGTCGGCGAAGGCCGCGCTCGCGGCGCTGCTCGACCCGAAGAACAAGCTGGTCAACCGGGTCACCATCCCCGAGGGCTTCACCAACGTACGGGTCTACAGGACGCTGTCGGAGCGGCTGAAGATCCCGATAGCGGAGTTCCAGGCGCTGGACAAGCAGCCGGGGGAGTTCGGCATCGACGACTCCTGGTTCACCCGTACGGACAAGAAGAAGGTGACCAAGACCCTCGAGGGCTTCCTCTACCCCTCCACGTACGAGTTCGACCCCGACACCACCGCGGTCGAGGCGATCCAGGAGATGGTCGGCAAGTTCCTCAGCGTGGCGCAGGAGCTGAGCCTGCAGAACGTCGCCACCGACAAGGGCATCTCGCCGTACGAGGCGCTGATCGTGGCGTCGCTGGCGGAGGCCGAGGTGATCCCGAAGGACCTGCCGAAGGCCAGCCGGGTGATCTACAACCGGCTCAACCACGACCAGGACTGGGCGAAGAAGCTGCAGTTCGACTCCACCACCAACTACTGGCTGGAGCGGCAGGGCAAGGGCCGCAAGGACTCCTCAGGGCTGTCGTCGGCGGAGTTGAACGATCCGAAGAACCCGTACAGCACGCACGCCCACGCGGGGCTGCCGCCGGGTCCGATCGGCAACCCGAGCCAGGAGGCGCTGCAGGCGGCGGTGAATCCGGCGAAGGGTACGTGGATCTTCTTCGTGGCGATCGACAAGGACGGCAGTTCGGCGTTCGCGACCACCCTGGACGAGCACAACCGCAACGTCGCGACCTGCAAGCAGCGCAAGCTCGGCTGCTGATGTCCGAGGTGGCACATCGGGCGGCCGTCCTCGGTACGCCGATCAAGCACTCCCTGTCCCCGGTGATCCACAACGCCGGGTACGCCGCCGCCGGCCTGACCGACTGGGCGTACGGCGCGTACGAGTGCGACGAGCCGGCGCTGCCGGGGTTCGTCGCCGGGCTGGACCCGAGCTGGGCCGGGCTGTCGCTCACCATGCCGCTCAAGGAAGTGGCGCTCACTGTGGCCGACGAGGTGTCGGCGCTGGCGCGTACGCTCGGCGCCGCCAACACGCTCTACCGCCGGGACGGCCGCTGGTACGCCGAGAACACCGACGCCGGCGGCATGGCGGACGCGCTGCGTACCGCGGGGTTGACCGCCGCCCGCCGGGTGTCGGTGCTGGGAGCCGGCGGCACCGCCCGCGCGGCGATCGCGGCCGCCGCCGAGCTGGGCGCGACCGAGGTCACGGTCTACGCCC
>JBOGDF010000020.1:0-28099 GCA_050701635.1 Micromonosporaceae bacterium
ACGCCAGAAACCCACCCTCAGCCCGACCCGAAAGTTGACCACCGCCAGCCGGTAGGCCACCATCACCACACGGCCCGCGACCCGAGCCCGAGCCGGTCCCAAGCTCGTGGCAAACCGGTGGTCCCATGATCGTGGCAGGCGACAATGGCTACCGAGTCGTCGTACACCATCGCGCCTCTCAGCCCCGAGACCTGGTCGGCCTCCGATGGGCCAAGGCGGCAGCGCCTCCAACGAGAAGTGGATGCGGATATGCAGCCGCTTGTTGGTGCGTTGCTGCAGGCTCAGCGCCAGGTTTGGGTGAGGCCGTTGCGGACGGGCGTCGAAGTCGCTGAGTAGGCCGGTGGCGAAGCCGCGGACCTCGGGGCACGGGCCTTCCGCAGCCTGGTTGATCCATTCCTCTAGGCGGTGGCCGGCACGCTGGCGGACCAGCTGGTTGAAGCCGTGTGCCAGGTCGGTGAGCGCGTCGAGGTCGGGGCAGCGGGCACGAGCGTGTTCGGCCTGACCTCGCCGACCCATGGTCTTGATATTCCCTGCCGCAAACCCTCGCCACACACAGCCGGATCTGCCGCGTCGTGGTCGGAGGTTGTTGATCGCTGCTGCGACGGGCAGTGACGTGCTATGAGCACTCAATCTGTCTTGCCGTCGCCGGTCAGCGACGGCGCTGATCGTCTGTTGGGCGTAGCGGTGCCGCGCACCTGTCCCGGTACAAGGGCCAGTCGCGGCTGCACACCGCCTCGGATCTGCGCGGGTTCCTCGGCTGGTGCGCCGAGCGCCGCGTCGACCCGTTGACCGCGACCCGGGTGGAGTTGGAACGGTGGGTTCGGTGGATGCAAGAGGTCCGCCGGCTCGCGCCGTCGACGGTGGCGCGCAGGGGTTTCGGTGGTGGCCTGCTTCTACCGCACCTGTGTCGTCGACGCATCATTGAGCACTCGTGGGTTGCCCACGTGCATCTCGGGCGAGTCGCGCGCGGGGCGTCATGCGGATGCAGGCCCCTTGTTGCCCACGATGTCGAGGACGCCCATTCCCTAGAAGCGCGATGCAGCCAGGCCGGCATCCTGGCGCACGTCCTGACGTATGCCGCACGGCGTCGCGTCCTCGTCCGAGTGGAGCTTCAAGGTTGGCCACGGCTGGTAGTGACCGGCCTCATGCAGGATCGACCGTCTTCACCATGACGCAGTTCTTCAGCCCTTTGGGCCGGTCGTAGGTGAAGCCGAGCCGCTCGTAGAGTCGACGGGTGCCGTTGTAGAGGAACGACGACGACATCTTCTTGGTCTGGTTGGTCAGGTCGTGGGGATAGCTCTCGACCCGCCCGCCGCCGGCCTGCGCAATCAGGTCGAGCGCACCGGTGATCGCCAGCTCCGTCACGCCCCGTCATCCGATAGTGACAACGCCTCGACCTGGTCGATACGGCTCCGGCAAGCTCGATCACGGAACCGTGCCAGAGCGAGCCTTCAGTCGGAATCGACACCGTTGCCGCATCGAGCCGATGTCGTGACGGCGACGGCAAGACAGATTGAGTGCTCATAGCACGTAACTGCCCGTCACAGCAGCGATCAACAACCTCCGAGCACGACGCGGCAACTGAGTGCGTCGTTTTGCATACTGCTCAGATGGACCAAGGGCCTACTGTCACCGGCCTTCTGCAGGAGTACCGCGACACTCTGCTCGCTATGCACGACTGCCGCGTACTAGCTGGTGGAGACGCTCGACGCTGGAACCGGTTGGTCGACAAGATGCAATCGGCGCACCTTCAACTGCGTGAGACATCCCAGGGCCGGGATGGCATCACCTCGCTCATTGGTGACGAGTGCCTCACGGTGCGTCAGTGGTCGGCTACGAACGCTCTCGCTTGGGCGCCACTACAGGCGCGAGCCGAGTTGGCTCGCGAAGTCGAAGAGGGAGGACCCGTTGCCTTCGAAGCGCAGCTCACGCTTCGCGAGTTCGACGCAGGTCGCCTGGACACCGCCTGGAATCCGAAGGCTTAGACGTACTGAATTCGGCAGGTTCGCGTGTGAGGCGCTGGAGGCAGTGCGTTCATCAAGTGAGTTCACGGCGGTGGCAACCACTGGTACGTGTTGGGCCATGGGTGGCCAGGGACTGTCGGCCCTGCCTGTGATGCTGCACCCTGTGGTCGTCGTGTTCGATGCCGAGCTGTGGATGTGGGACGCCAGGCGCGCCGACACCTGGACCTTCGTCAGCCTGCCGGCCGAGGCATCCGACGAGATCCGTGACCTGGCTGGCGGACCGCGTCGTGGCTTCGGTTCCCTGCGGGTGCGGGTCACGGTCGGCGGCAGCACCTGGACGACCTCGATCTTCCCGGACAACGCGCGTGGCAGGTATGTGCTGCCGATCAAGCGCGCCGTCCGCAAGGCCGAATCCCTCGACGCGGGTGACATTGCGACCCTGACTGTCGAGCTCATCGACCTTTGATCACCAGCGACCAGCGCCTCAGCGCACGACCAGCGGCAGATCCGTGCGGTTCCGCTCACACGCCTTCGCCACGGAGTGGGCGCATTCGAAGCCGAGTTCGGCTCGGTACGACGCCTCGGCGGGAGGGAGGCTATGGCCGGTCGAGGACCTCTACGACTTCGTCTTCACCTCTGGGCTCACTCGGCGCGCCGTCCGACACGGAGAACGCTCAGATATCGGCGTGATGCTCGGTCGCCCATCCGGGTGCGGATGCGCTCGGCGATGGCGTCGAGCAGCGGCTCACGGACGTCGTGGTCAAGCCGCCGGTACGGCGACGTCGAGCGGAGGAGATCGGCGAAGCCGGCCCCGTTGAACCACTGAACGGCCGGGTGCCAGCGCACGATCGTCGGGCCGAACAAGCCGCCGGGATCCCGAGTACGAACGCGCCACGTATAACCGCGTCAAGGCCCGGCTTGAGTCGCGCCCTCAGACACAGCGGGAAGAGCTTCGGCAGGAGGCAAATCGCTGTAACGCACGGGTCCGATCTGCGATAGGCCAAGCCTCCATTCTGAGCGCCACGGAAGGCCTGCGGGAGGGGCTCGAGGCGGTGCGAGAGGCGGTTGGAGATCTGAATAATGCAGTCGACCATGCCGATCTGAGGCTGCGCCGTGACCGCGTTTATGAGGCGTTGAATCGCGTCCTTGGCAGCGCTCGGTCAGACCTGACGCGTTGAATGAGTAGACAATCATGCGTGTGTTTAGCCCCCTGCGATTCTCATCCACCTTTGATCCCCACCGACAAGCCGCCGACAGTCCGCACTAATCTCGGCATGTGCGCGCGTACGCGGCGGACGCTGGCCGCTGCAGGCGGCCGGGCACCGGTTCACGTGATCAATCAGTAACGGCTTAGATAGTGGGATCGTCGTCTACGTCCTGCTCAAGATGGCCAAGGGCAAGTTCAAGGAAGTTCATCCGTTCCTGTACGCCGTTGCCGCCCTCTTCGTTCTGTACTTCCTTCGCGGCCCGTTGGAGGGGCTGGCTGCACCGTAGATCCTCGGGCGCCTGGATCCGACCGTCCTGGAGTACGGCGACCTGGTCGGCGACAGCCGCAACCGCCCCGAGGTCGTGGCTGATGAACAGGACCGCGAGGCGCAGCTCGCGTCGCAGGTTGTGGAGCAGGTCGAGTACGGCGGCCTGGACGGACACGTCGAGGGCGGAGGTGATCTCGTCGCAGATCAGTACGGACGGCTGGGCGGCGAGCGCCCGGGCGATGGCGGCGCGTTGCTGTTCGCCGCCTGAGAGCTGACCGGGGTAGCGGCCGGCGAGTGTCGCGGGTAGCTGGACGCTGTCGAGCAGTCCGGTGACCCGCTCGTCGATCGGCCGGTCTGCGAGGGTGCCGAAGAACCGCAGCACCCGGGCGATCTCGGCGCCGATCGTACGTCGTGGGTTGAGCGACTCGGCCGGGCTCTGGAACACCATCTGGACGCGCCGCCGCTGTTCCCGGGTGCGCCGGCGCGCGGCACCGGCCATCGGCTGGCCGTCGAGGGTGATCGTGCCCGCGTCCGGGGCGTGCAGTCCGGCGACGCACCGGCCGATGGTGGTCTTGCCCGAGCCGGACTCGCCGAGCAGGGCCAGGCACGTACCTTCGGCGAGATCCATGTCCACGTCGGCCACCACACTGTTACTGCGGTGCGAGGCGCGCAGTCCGCGGACCTGGAGCACCACCGCGGGATTCGTGGTCGGAGCGGGCGGGGCCACCTGGTGGACCGTAGGCCGGCCATCGCTGGGGTGGTGGCACCGGACACGGTGGCCCGGGCCGATCGTCTGTAGCCGGGTGGGTGCGGTACGGCACTCGCTGCGGACGTGGCCGCAGCGTGGGGCGAACCGGCACGCTGGCGGGCGGGCGCCGACCGGAGGTAGTGAGCCCGGGATCCCTCGCGGTCGCGCCGGTCGGCCCGGATCCGGTACGGCGTCGAGCAGGCCGCGGGTGTAGTGGTGGCGGGGCCGGTTGAGGACCCGGACGGCGGGCCCTTCCTCCACGATGGTGCCGGCGTACAGGACGGCGACCTGGTCGGCGATCGGTGCGATCGTGGCGATGTCGTGGGTGACGTACACCATCGCTGTCCCGGTCTCGGCGCGCAGCTGATCGAGGTGGCGTACGAACTCGCCTCGGGTGACCGGGTCCAGGCCGGTGGTGGGTTCGTCGAGGACGACGACGGCCGGTTCGAGCAGCAGCGCCTGTGCGATCACGACGCGCTGGCGCTGACCCCCGGAGAGCTGGTGCGGGAACCGGTGCAGGAAGCCGCGGTCGGCGGGCAGGTGCGCCCGTTGCAGGGCCCGCGCGATCATGCGGTCTCGGCCCTGTATCACCTGATGAGCGCGCAGGATCTCGTCGAGCTGCCGTCCGATGCGCAGCGCCGGGTTGAGAGCCCGCAGCGGATCCTGGGGTACGTAGCTGACCAGGCGGGCGCGCAGCCCGCGCAGCTCGGCGTCGCCGCGGCCGAGCATCGACTCCCCGGCGATCCGTAGGTCGCCGCCGGAGATGACGGTGCCCGGGTTGACCCAGCCGAGCAACGCCAGCGCGGTGGTGGTCTTCCCGGATCCGGATTCGCCGATCAGGGCGAGCAGCTGTCCCGGTGGTAGCTGGAACGTGATCCCGTCGACGATCGGATCGCCCTGCCGCGTGTCCACCCGCAGGTCGGTGACCTGCACCGCGGGGGTCACGTACCGGCCCCTGTCGCACTGCGGAGCCGGGCGGCGATCTCGTCCCCGCCGAGGTTGACGGTGATCGTCAGCAACGCGATCAGGCAGGCCGGGGCGAGCACCGCCCACGGCTGCAGCGCGAGACCGGTGCGGTTCTCGGTGACCATCAGGGCCCAGTCGGCGGTGGGTGGCTGCAGGCCGAGGCCGAGGAAGTTGGCGGAGGCGACCATCGCGATGGTCCCGCTGATGCGGGATCCCACGTCCGATAGCAGGGCCGCGGTGATGTTGGGCAGTACGTCGCGGGTCGCCACGCGTACCCAGGACTCGCCGCGCGCGAGCGCCACCTCGACGTACCCGCGTACGGAGACCTCCAGGGTCGCCGCGCGTACCACCCGGGCGATGCCGGGGACGTTGGCGATCGCCGTCGCGACCACCACCACGACCACGCCGCGACCGGAGCCGGCGGCGAGTACGGCGAGCACCAGGAACGGCGGGATGGCCAGCAGTACGTCGACCGGGCGCATCACCAACCGGTCCACCACTGTGGACAGCGCGGCCGCCGTGCCGGCGGCCGCGCCCACCAGGTACGCGAGCGCCGTCGCCATGGCCGCCAGCACGACCACCGACCGCCCACCGTGCAGCAGCCGGCTCCACACGTCGCTTCCGAGATAGTCGGTGCCCAGCGGATGACCACCGCCGGGTGGGGCGAACGGCGCCCCGACGATCGCTGTCGCCGGGTACGAGGCCAGCCACGGTCCGGCCAAAGCCAGCACCAGCAGCACCGCGCAGATCACGGCAGCACCCGTCCCGGCGCTGTGTCGCCGCACTCCAAGACGGCTCGGCATCACCCGAGCGCCGAACGCAGCGTGGGTACGAGCAGCACCACGGCCAGGTCGGCTAACAGGTACCCGGCGACGGTGACCGCGGCGATCAGCAACGTCACCGACTGGACGTACGGCAGGTCCCGCTGGCTGATCGCGTGCACCAGATCGCGCGACACACCGGGGTAGTTGAAAACGGTCTCGACGACCACGACGCCGCCGACCAGCCAGGTGATGCTGCCGGCGAGCAGCGGGGTCGCCGGCGCGAGCGCGTTGCGCAGCGCGTGGCCGACGATGATGCGGCGTTCGCCGATCCCGTGCAGCCGCGCCATGGTGACGTACCCCGATGCCATCACTTCGGCCATCTGCGCCCGTACCATCCGAATGGTCTGTGGCGCCATCACCGCCACCAGGGTGACGACCGGCAGCACCAGAACCTCCGGGGTGGCCAGCGGATTCTCGCCGGGTAGCACCATCGACACCGGCGGCAGCACCGGCACCGCGAAAGCGAAGGCGCCGATCAGCAGGGTGGCGGTGACGAACTCCGGCAGCGAACCGACCGTGACCGCGGCGGCGGTGGTGACCCGGTCACCGGTCCGGCCGGCGCGGGCACCCGCCCAGGCGCCGACGCCGACCGCCAGCGGCAGCAGCACCGCGGCCGCCACGACGGCGAGGATCACGGTATTGAACAGGTGGTCCCCGAGCGACTCGGTGACCGGCCGGCCCGAGATCAGCGACCGGCCGAGATCCCCGCGGAGCACACCGCCGATCCAGCTCAGGTACTGCTCGACGACGGGTCGGTCCAGTCCCAGCTCGGCGCGCAGCGCCGCGCGCTGCACGGCGGAGCCACCGCCCGAACCGGCGCCCTTCGACAGGATCACGTCGGCGGCGTCGCCCGGCAGCACCTGCATCGCGGCGAAGATGACCACCGACACGGCGGCCACCGTTAGCAGGGCGGCGGCCGCCCGGCCCACCAGGTAGCGGGTCACATCCACAGGCCCCGGTAGCTGCACCAGTCGTCTGAGGCGACCGTCGCGGGCGCGAAGCCGCGTACCCGCGGGCTCACCCCGTCGAGCCACTTGGCGTACGAGTGGATGATGTAGCCGCCGTCAGCCCACAGCTCCCGCTGCAACTCGTGGTAGCGATCTCTCCGCAACTCGGGATCCATCGTGCCGCGGGCGGTCTGGAACCTGCGGTCCCAGGCCGGGCGCCGCCACGCGGTCTCGTTGCTCGGCGCGGCGGAGACCAGGGCCTGCCCGTAGAACCAGTCCAGGGCGTAGCTGCCCCACCCGGTCTAGGTGAACGGCTGCGTGAGGTACACGTCGGTCCAGTACGAGTCGGCGGCCGACTTGGACACCTCCACGGTGATCCCCGACTGCTTGGCCTGCTCGGCGAACAGCAGCGCCTCCTGCACGAACCCCGGGGTGGCGTCCGCGGTGTGCAGGGTGACCTTGAGGTCCTCCTTGCCGGCGGCCTTCAGCAGCGCGCGGGCCTTGTCGGGGTCGTACCTGCGCTGAGGGATCGCGTCGGCGTACATCGGCGCGCCCTTGCCGTACAGGTCGTTGCCTACTTCGCCGTACCCGAAGAACACCGAGTCCACGATGGCCTTGCGGTCTACGGACAGCTTCAGCGCCTCGCGCACCCGTGGGTCGTGGAACGGCTCGCGGTCGATCAGCATGTTGAACGCGTGGAACGTACCCACCGGCGAGGGGTGGATCGCGAGCTGCTCGTTGCCGCGCTGCGCCTTGGCCTGTACGTAGGACAGCTCGTGGACAATGTCGGCCTCCCCGGCGAGGAGCAGGTTGAGCCGGGCGTCGGCCTCCGCGGCCAGCACGATCTCCACACTGTCCAGGTACGGCCGGCCGCGCTCCCAGTAGCGGTCGTTCCTGACCAACTTGGTGCGCTCGCCCGGAGCCCAGCTGTGGAACCGGAACGGGCCGGTGCCCACCGGAGGGTGCTGCTTGTCGAACCTGGTGGTGCCGTCCTGCACGACATAGACGTACCAGCCGGCGAGCAGCGCCCCGAGATCGGCGATCGGCTGCTTCATCCGCAGCTCCACCGTGGTGCCGTCGACCCGGCGGGACGCGGCGGCGTCGACCATCGCCAGGTCCGCCGCCGCCGGCAGACTGTGCTTCGGGTCGAGGATGCGGCGTACGCTCCACAACACGTCATCGGCGGTCAGCGGCTTGCCGTCATGCCAGCGCACGCCCTCGCGCAACCGGATCCGCCATGCCGTGCCGTCGGCGTTGGGCTGCAGCTTCGCGGCGAGCCGTGGCCGTACCGTCAGGTCGTTGTCGTGCGCCACCAGCTTGTCGAACACGTTCTTCGCCACCGCGCCGCCGCCCCACGAGCCGGCCAGATGCGGATCTAGCACGTCGTCGGTGGTGCTCGCCCCCGAGACCACCACCCGCAGGTTGCCGCCCCGTCGCGGCGTGCCGCCGGCAGCCGTACCGGCCCCGCTTCGGCAGCCCGACAGACCGGGTACGGCCAGCGAGGCCGTACCCGCCACAGTGCCCTTGAGCAGTGCGCGCCGGGACGCGCGCGCGGCGTGCCAGGGATTGATCAGAGTCATAGCCAGCTCCTTGCTACGCAAGACATGGACGCGCCGGACCGGGCGCCCCAGGCGGGGCGCCAACGAAGCGCAGGGATCGGCCACTGCAGCCGGCGCGGAGGGGGTGTGCCGTACCCGGATGCCGGCCGCCGGCCGCCGGCAGCGGGCAGCGGCTACCCGGAAGCGAGCCGGCGCAGGCCCGGCGCGGGTGGTGGCGAGAAGCTGGCAGCGTGACGTGAGACCGTCATGTGATCCATCCTTCGTGAATCGTCAGTACCGACCACGATGCGAGGTCTCCTGACTCCCGGATCGACGCTCACCCCGCCTTCCCAGGCATACGCCCAGTGGCTTGATGGGGGTCGCTCCCCGGTCACAGTGGCGAGGACCGTGCCGGACTTGCACCGGCTTCCCTCACACATCGTGGCGCTGACCGTAACAGAGCCCCACCCTCCCCACCAGAGCCCCCGCCTCGATCT
Organism: Micromonosporaceae bacterium; assembly: GCA_050701635.1. GTDB lineage: Bacteria > Actinomycetota > Actinomycetes > Mycobacteriales > Micromonosporaceae > WHSM01. The sequence goes on from JBOGDF010000020.1 coordinate 8,960, forward strand.
CACTCGTCGTGTGGCGCCACGGTTACGAGAACCTTGCCGGCCTTGGTGCGGCCCTGCTCGACGTACGCCATTGCCTCGAGGGTCTGGTCGAACGGGAATGTCCGGTCGATGACGGGGCGGAGCTGCCCGCCGTCGTACAGGCTGCCGAGCTTGCGCAGCTGGGAGCCGCTGGCCTGCATGAAGAAGAACTGGTAGCGCACGCCCAGGGCCTTGGCCCGCTTGCGGACCTTGCGACTTAGCACGTTCATGACCACGCCCAGCAGCGACGGAGCGCCGAGCTGTGTGGCGAACCCGGCGTCCGGCGGGCCGGCGACACCGATGGCGAGGCCGCCGGGCTTCAGCACCGTCAGCGACTTGTTGAGGTTCTGCCCGCCCAGCGAGTCCACTACCAGGTCGTATCCGGAGAGCACCTCGGAGAAGTCCTCCTTGGTGTAGTCGACGACGACGTCGGCGCCGAGGCTCTTCACCAACTCGGCGGTGGCGGTGTTCGTGGTCGTCGCCACGGTGGCGCCGAGGTGCTTGGCGAGCTGGATGACCGTCGATCCGAGGCCACCGGCTCCGGCGTGGACGAGCACCTTCTGGCCCGGCTTCACCTGGGCACGGTCGACGAGAATCTGCCAGGCGGCAAGTGCCACCAGCGGCACAGCAGCTGCTTGGTGGAGCGTCAGCGAGTGGGGTTTGGGCGCGACGTCGTCCTGGTCGATGGCGATGAACTCCGCGAAGGTCCCGATGCGCAGGTCGCGGGGGCGGGCGTACACCTCGTCTCCCACCTGGAAGTCCTGTACGTCGGCGCCGACGCGTGTCACGACGCCGGCCACGTCGTGGCCGAGCACGAACGGAGGCTTGTACTTCAGGAGCCGCTTGAACTCGCCGTCGCGGACCATCTTGTCCAGCGGGTTGATGCTGGCGGCGCTCACCCGTACCAGGACGTCGCGGGGCCCGACGGTGGGCTCCGGCACCTCGGCGGCGCGAAGGCCGTCCTTGCCGTACTTCTCGACAACGAATGCCTTCATGTCTGCCAGCCTTCTGTGTGGTCTTCTCAGTGGTCTTCGTGGCGGTCGATGCGATGGTGCTGGGCATTCACTCGGGACAAGCGCTTTCGGTGACGTGGCGGATTCGTCAATCAGGGGTGCGGAGCCTGAACGCGGGGCCGGGGGTGATCTCGATGACGGTTGTGTCGAGATGGTGGCCGCGACCGCAGCGAAGCTCCACCGCCACATTCGCGCCACACCCTTGGTGGTGAGAGGTGATCGCGGGCCCCTCCGGGTCGGCACGGTAGCGGTCGCCCCACTGCAGAAGGCCCATCACCGCGGGCACGAGGTCGCGGCCCATGGGGGTGATGACGTACTGGGACCTGCTTCGCGACCCTGGTTCGCGGTACGCCTGCTTGGCGAGGATCCCCTCCTCGACCAGCATCTTCAGCCGCGCCGCGAGGAGGTTCCGCGGGCAGCCCAGGACGTGTTCGAAGTCGCTGAAGCGGCTTGAGCCGTAGAAGACCTCGCGCAGGATCAGCAGCGTCCACTTCTCGCCGACGACTTCGAGGGTGCGTGCGATCGAGCAGTTCGAGGTGTCCCGGTCCAAACGGAGGTCGGGTTCGGTGGCCATGCACACACCGTATCACAGCTGGGTTTACATTCTGATACTCAGGGTGTACGTTGCTGTCACTGTTCCAGCACATCGATGAGGTCGTCGCACACGTGAGCCCCTTCGTCCAGTGACTTGTTCCGCGCCGGCGCCTCTGCGAGGCGCGGTCTGGACGACGTGGCGGTGCAGCCGATCGAGGTGCCGACCGTGTTCCAGGATTTCGACGACCTGTGGCAGCCGTTCCTCGGCGGGCAGGGCCCGGCGCCCGGATACGCGATGTCGCTGACCGAGGAGCACCGCCGGGCCCTGCGTGACCTGTTGCGTTCCCGTCTGCCCTCCGGCCCGGGCTCGACCATCCCGCTCACCGCCCGGGCCTGGGCGGTACGAGGAGTGTCCCCCGCCTGAGAGCCAGCGGCTCAGGCGCCGGGCGTACGGCCGCGGTAGTTCTGGACCACTGCGGCCGTGCCGAGTACCAGGGCCGACGTGACTCCGAGCAGCTGGAGCCACAGACCGAGCGAGTCGGTCACCGGGTCGAAGTCGAACAGCCGGGGCGCCTGGCCGGCCGCGAACAGGCCGACCACCTGGGACAGGCCGGCGAGGGCACCGACGATCGGGCTCCACCGCCACGGTGCGAACCAGACGAAGGCGGCCGACCCGAGCAGGATCAGCAGCCCCGGCGGGACGGTCGGGAAGTCGGTCCCCGAGAGGATCTGGGTGACGATCCCGACGCCCGCGGCGACCAGGGCGATCACGATCCCGGCCACGAGCGGAGTCTTCGTACGGGTCTTCACGGTGGTGCGCATGGGTGGTCCTCCTTGGTGGGTTCTCGCTGTGTTGTGGACACACTGCTGGACCAGGCGCACCGGCTTCATCCGACAGGTGAGGTATTTCGGCGTACCCCCGTCGGCGTAGTTGGGCGTGCCGCGAGCTGCAGGCGGCGGCCCACAAACCACAAACCGGCAGGCTTGCCTGTTTGTTTGTGGCGGGCTATCGTCCGGGGCATGGCTGGCCGTCGCGCCGAGACCGTCGATCGGGTACGCGTTCCGCAATCCGACCGGGCCGATGCGATGCGCTCCCGACTGCTCGACGTCACCATCGAATGCCTGGCCGAGCTGGGGTATGGCCGGATGTCGACCAACGACATCGTGCGGCGCGCCCAGGTCTCCCGCGGCGCGCTGGCGCACCATTTCCCGACCAAGGCCGAGCTGGTCAGCGCCGCCGCACGGCGGTTGCTGGAAGGACGCGCTCTCGACTTCCGCAGCAGGTTCGGCGGCCTCGCGCCGGAGCGGCGTACGCCGGTCGAGGCGCTCGACGTGCTCTGGTCCTTCTACGACGACCCCGGGTGCGTGGCGCTGATCGAGCTGACGGTCGCGGCCCGGCACGAGCCCGAGCTGCGCGCGGTGCTCGCGTCGATGCGGGACCAGATCGTGGAGCTGACCAGCAGCGTGTTCGCGGAGTTCTTCCCCGAGCTGGCGGCGCTGCCGATGATCGACGAGGTGCTGCACTCGGTCAACGCGCTGTACGCCGGGCTGGCGCTGGACGGGATGGCCGCCGGCGACGCGGGCGCCCGCAGCGCCGAGGTCCGCGCACTGCTGAAACTCCTGGTCTCGATGGCACCCCAGGCCGGCTCGACCCAGGCCGGCTCGACCCAGACCGGTACGACCTGATGACTGCCGCGGAGGAATCCATGAGCAGCACACCTGACCGCCGAGTGAAGCCGCAGCGCGCCGTACGCGCCCGCCGGATCCGTTTCCGCTACCCGACCGGGTCGCTCGACCGGCACTACGTCAAGGGCGACCTGGTGATGAGCCATGTCGTCGCGGTGCTCTCGGCGATGTTCCCCGAGGGCGAGGACTTCTTCGTACGGTCGGTCCGGCGGTACGCCGACCGGGTCACCGACCCCGAGCTGAAGACGCAGGTCGCGGGGTTCATCGGGCAGGAGGTGACCCACGGCCGGGAGCACCGGGCGCTCAACGAGCGGCTGCAGCAGATGGGCTACCCGACGCGGCGGGTCGATCGGGTGACCCGGCGCAACCTGCTGCGCGCCGAGCGGCAGCTGCCGCCGATGACGTGCCTGGCGATGACCGCCGCCCTGGAGCACTACACCGCCGCGCTGGCCGAGACGCTGATGAGTGATCCGCGCGCCCAGGAGCTGCTGGGTACCACCGAGGTACGCGAGATGCTGCTGTGGCACGCGGTCGAGGAGTCCGAGCACAAGGCGGTCGCGTTCGACGTCTACCGGGCGGCGGGCGGCACCGAGCGGATGCGCATCGGCACCATGCGCGCCGTCACGTTCACGTTCATCTCGCGCGTCGTCTGGCACACCTTCCTGTCGCTGCTGGCCGACCGGGCGGCGTACAACCCATTGCGGCTGGTACGCAGCATCGCGGCGTTGCGGCATTCCCCGTTCCTGGCCCGGCGGGTACGCCGCCGGATCGTCGCGTACAACCGGATGGGTTTCCATCCCGACGACCACGACAACACCGAGCTGCTCGAACGCTGGACCACCGAGCTGTTCGGCGCCGAGGGCCGGCTAGCGGATCACCTGCGTTGAGTCCTGGAGGGGTTGTGACACCTGATCACGATGTCGTCATCGTCGGCGCGGGGTTCGGCGGTATGGGCGCCGCGATCGCGTTCGGAAAGCTCGGCCTGCCGAACCTGCTGATCCTGGAGCGGGAAGACGACCTCGGCGGTACGTGGCACGTCAACCGCTATCCCGGGCTGGCGGTGGACATCGCGTCGGTGACGTACTCGTACTCGTTCGAGCCGAACCCCTACTGGTCCCGGATGTACGCGCCCGGCGCCGAGCTGAAGCGGTACGCCGAGCACGTCGCCGACAAGTACGGCCTGCGCCGCTACATGCGCTTCGGCGCGGTCGTGGAAGGTGCCCGCTGGGACCCCGACGCGGCACTGTGGACGGTCTCGATCGCCGGCGGCGACCAGGTGACCGCGCGGTATCTGGTGACCGCCACCGGCTTCCTGTCCCAGCCGCACGTCCCCGACATCCCCGGCATCGACAGCTTCGCCGGCAAGACCATCCACACCACCGCCTGGGACGACTCGTACGACCCCGCCGGACGGCGGATCGCGGTGATCGGTACCGGCGCCACCGCCGTACAGCTGGTGCCGGAGCTGGCCCGCGCCGCCGCCGACCTGACCGTCTACCAGCGCACCGCGATCTGGGTGACGCCGAAGTTCGACCGGCCGATCCCGCCCCGGGTGCAGCGGCTGTTCGCCCGGTGGCCGATCACGCAGCGGGCGCTGCGGCTGGTCAACTGGGCGGTGCTGGAGCTGATGATGGTGTCCGGGGTGCTGCACTTCCGGCAGGTCGGATTCCTCAACCGGATGGCCGCGAAGAGCGCCCTGCGGCATCTGGAGCGCCAGGTGACCGACCCCGAGACCCGGCGCAAACTCACGCCCGACTACGACTTCGGCTGCAAGCGGCCGACCTTCTCCAACTCGTACCTGCGGGCGTTCAACAAGCCGACGGTGCACCTGGAGACCGCGGGCATCGAGCGGATCGAGCCGGACGGGATCGTCGCCGGCGGCCACAAGACCGAGATCGACACCCTGGTGCTGGCCACCGGGTTCAACCTCTGGGACGTGAACTTCCCGGCGTTCGAGATAGTCGGACGGGACGGCCGCGACCTGGGCGCGTGGTGGCGCGAGACCCGGTTCCAGGCGTACCAGGGCGTCGCGGTGCCGTACTTTCCGAACTTCCTGACGTTGAACAGCCCGTACTCGTACAGCGGGTTGTCGTACTTCACGACGATCGAGTCGCAGATGCGGCACATCACGCGGCTCTTCGGCGAGCTGCGGCACCGTGGCGCGCAGACCTTCGAGGTCACCCAGGAAGCCAACGACGCGTTCCTGGAGTGGGTCACCGCCAAGCTCGGCGATTCGGTGTTCTACCGGGGCAGCTGCGCCACGTCGCGCAGCTACTACTTCAACCAGCAGGGCGAGGCGGCGCTGCTGCGCCCGACGTCGACGGTCAACGCGTTCTGGGACGCCGGCCGGTTCCCGCTCGACGCGTACGCCTACGTCGAAGGGCCGGTGTTCGCCCGGTCAGCGTGAGCGCTCAGGTCCGGCCACCGGTTGCGTGAACCGGATCGGCTCGGCGGGTGTGGTGCCGGGTTTGGGCGCGACGAAGCTCATCGCGCGCTCGGCCATCGCGGTGATCGTCAGGCTCGGGTTGACGCCGACGTTGGCCGGCACCGCCGAGCCGTCGCAGACCAGCAGGTTCTGGTAGCCGTACAGCTCGTGCCGGGCGTTCACCACGCCGGTCTCGGGCGACGCGCCGATCGCGGCGCCGCCGAGCAGGTGGGCGGTCGAGGGGATCGAGAAGATCGCCTCCGGGGTGGCGGCCTGCGCGACGCCTCCGGTCCGTTCCGCCAGCCAGTTCGCCGCGTGGTACGCCGCCGGGATGATGTCCGGGTTCGGCTTGTCGGGATCGACCTCGGTGGTGAGCACCGGGAACCCGCCGGGGAGCCGGAACCGCGGCTTGATCCGGATCGAGTTGTCCAGCGTCTGCATCACCGCCAGGATCACCGTACGGCGGGAGGTGTGCCGCATCCGTACGCTGCGCAGGAACCGGCCCGGATGCCGCAGCGCGTTCGCCAGGAAGTAGAACGGCCGGCTGCCGCGTCCCCCGCGCTCGGTCGCCAGCGTGAACAGCCACGACTGGGCGTCCGCGCCCTTGCCGTACGTCACCGGCTCGATGTGGGTGTCCGCGGTGGGGTAGATGCTCGATGTCAGCGCGACCGCCTTGGTGAAGTCGCGGGTGTCGTCCGGGGCGGTCACCGCGACCACCGACTCGCTGTTGGTGCGTACCAGATAACCGAGCCGATCGGAGATCGCCGGCAGCGAGCCGGCGAGCTTGCAGCGTTGCAGCAACCAGTTGGTGCCCAACGCTCCGGCCGAGACCACCACACCTTTCGCCACGGTGGTACGCCGATCCTTGCGTACCCACGACCCGGTCCGTACGTGGGTCACCGCGTACCCGTCGGCGCCGTCGGTGCCGTTGAGCGGGCGGATGTCAGTGACGGTGCGTTCGGGGGAGATCGTGACGCCGCGCCGCTCGGCGAACCACAGGTAGTTCTTCATCAGCGTGTTCTTGGCGTTGTGCCGGCAGCCCACCATGCAGCTGCCGCACCGGATGCAGCCGGTGCGCTCGGGCCCTTCGCCGCCGAAGTACGGGTCCGGCACCGTCTTGCCCGGCGTACCCAGGAAAACTCCTACCCGGGTCGGGGTGAACGTGTCCGCGACGCCGATCGTGCCGGCGTACTCCCGCATCAGCTCGTCGGCGGCGGTGACCTGGTCGTACGTGGTGACCCCGAGCATCCGCTCCGCGGTGTCGTAGTGCGGCGCCAGCTCGGCGTCCCAGTCGCCAAGCTCCGACCACTGGGGGTGCTCGGCGAACTCGGGGCGGGAGCGGTAGAGCGTGTTGGCGTACCCGAGCGAGCCACCGCCGACGCCGCTGCCGGTGCCGACGAAGATGTCCCGGAACAGGGTGAGCCGGAAGATCCCCTTCATGCCCAGCACCGGGAAGTAGTAGTAGCGGCGCAGCTGGGAGGTCTTCTCCGCGAAGTCGGAGTCTTCGAACCGGCGGCCGCACTCCAGCACCTGCACCCGGTAGCCCTTCTCGGCGAGCCGGAGCGCGGAGACGCTGCCGCCGAACCCGGAGCCGATCACCAGCCAGTCGACGTCGTGTGCGGTCGCGTCGGGTGCCCTCGCGTCGCGTGCCATGTGCGGGTCTCCTCAGGGGTAGAGCTGCTCGATCTCGGCGGCGTACTTCTCCGCGATCGGGCGGCGCTTCAACTTCATAGTCGGGGTCAGCTCGTCGCCGCCGGGCTCCCAGTACGTCGGCAGCACCGCGAACTTCTTGACCTGCTCCACCCGGGACAGCTTCTGGTTCGCCGCGTCGACGCCGGCCTGCAGCACGGCCCGGACTGTCGGGTCCGTTGCGAGCGCCGTGACGTCGGGGTGGCCGTGCTGCTCGGCGTACGCCGCCGCGGCGTCCGCGTCCAGCACGATCAGCGCGGTCACGTACGGCCGGTTGTCGCCGATCACCACCACCGAGCCGGCCAGCGGGCAGGCCACCTTGACGGCGTTCTCGATGTTCGACGGCGACATGTTCTTGCCGGCCGCGTTGATGATCAGCTCCTTCTTGCGGTCGACGATCCGCACGTACCCCTGCTCGTCGATCGAGCCGATGTCGCCGGTGTGCAGCCAGCCCTCGGAGTCGATGGTCTCGGCGGTCTTCTCCGGGTCGTTGCGGTAGCCCTTCATCACGTTCGGTCCGCGTACCAGCAGCTCGTTGTCCTCGGCGAGCTTGATCTCGACGTTGGGCAGCGGCAGCCCGACCGTGCCGACCCGCAGGTCGCCGCGCCGGTTCACGGTGGCGGCGGCGGTCAGCTCGGTCATGCCCCAGCCCTCGTACACCGGGATCCCGAGGCCGAGGATGAACAGGTGCGCCTCGGGCGCGAACGGCGCGGCGCCGGAAACCGCGATGCGTACCGCGTCGAGCCCCAGCTTCTCGCGCACCTTGGACAGCACCAGCCGGTCGGCGATCCGGTGCCGCAGCTTGAGCCAGGCGGCCACCGGCATCCGGTCGGCTTCCAGGGTCGCTCTCCTTATGCCGGTACGCACCGCCCACTGGCCGAGCTTCGCCTTCACCCCCGTGGCCGCCGCGAGCTGGCCCTCGATGCCGGCCTTGATCTTGTACCAGGTGGCGGGCACCCCGAGGAACAGCGTCGGGCGTACCTCCGTCAGGGCGGCGATCACCTGCTTCGGTACGTCGACCGTGGTGACCTGGGCGCCGGCGATCGCGTTGGCGTAGTGGCAGAGCCAGCGGTTGGCGGCGTGCGCGTCCGGCAGGTACGAGATGATCCGGTCCGAGCTTTCGCCGTTGACCAGCACCGTCGTGCCCTCGTAGTTGGCGATGAAGTTGGCGTGCGTCAGCTCCGCGCCTTTCGGCGGCCCGGTGGTGCCGGAGGTGTAGATGATGGTGAGTACGTCGTCCGGGCGTACCGCCCGCCAGCTCGCCTCGAAGTCGAAGCCCGGCGCGGGCGCCGCCTCCACCGTCTCCAGCGGCGTGGTGCCCTCCGGCTTGTCGTCGACACAGATCAGCCGCTCCACCGTGGTGCCGGCGGTGGCCTCGCGTAGCCGCTCGACGAACTGCTCCTCGGTGACCACGATCCGGTTGTCGGCGTTGCCGAAGAGGTGCCGGATCTGCTCCGGGCTGGAGCTGTTGTAGATCGAGAACGGCGTCGCACCCAGGTGCAGCGCCGCCATGTCGACCAGGTGGAACTCCGGCCGGTTGGTCAGCATGATGCCGACGGTGTCGCCGCGCCCGACGCCGAGACCGGCCAGCCCGGCGGCGATACTACGGACCCGGTCGGCGTACTGCCGCCAGGTGACGGTCACGGCGTCGCCGGGCGTACGCAACGCCACCGCGTCCGGGTCACGGGCCGCGGTGGCCTGGAACGCCTCGCAGAGGGTACGGGGCATGGCATCTTCTCCTGGTCGGGTGGCTCGTGCGGTCATCGGGGCGCGCGGGTCAGCTGGCGCGGGCGCGGTCTTCGTACGCCTGGCGAGCGTCGGCGTCGACGTCGTCCAGGAAGGTGCGGTCCCCGCCGAGGGTGCGGTGCACCGCCTCCGCGAGGGGGCGCGGGATGAACCGCTGGCTCACGACCAGGGCGCCGAGCGCGCGGGTGACCCGTACCTTCGGCCGGGGGCGGACGATCAGCCGGGCGATCGCGGCGGCGATGTCGGACGGCTCGGCGTTGCGAAAGCCGCGGACGCCCTGGGTGCCCGAGGTCAGGTCGGTGTTCACGAACGAGGGCAGCACCGAGGAGAACCTCACTCCGGTCGTACGGTTCTCCAGCCGTACGGCGTCGGTGAAGCCGACCACGGCGTACTTGCTGGCGCAGTAGCTGGCGACCCCCGGCACGTACGTCTCGCCGGCCATCGACGCGATGTTGATGACGTGGCCGCGGCCCCGCCGGATCATCCGCCGCGCCGCCAGCTTGGAGCCGGTGATCACCCCGAGCACGTTGATGTCGATGATCCGCCGGGTCACCGCGTCCGGTTCGTCGACGATCCGCCCGGTCGGCATGATGCCGGCGTTGTTCACCAGTACGTCCAGCGGCCCCAGCTCCGCCTCGACCCGGTCGAGGAACCCCGCGAACGACTCGGGGTCGGTGACGTCCAGCCGGGCGTAGCAGGCCAGCCCCAGCGTGTCGGCGGCCTGCTTCAACGCCGGCTCGTCGATGTCGCCGATCGCGACCTGCGCGCCGCGGGCGGTGAGCAGCTGTGCGGTGGCGTACCCGATGCCGCGGGCGCCGCCGGTGATCGCGATGACCCGTCCCCGCAGGTCCCGGCTCATCCGCGGCCTCCCGGTCGTGCGCTCCGGAAGCGGCGGACGCCGCGGCCCACGATGGCGCGCAGCAGGCGCGACACCAGCCGGCCCCGACCCGGGCTGTACGGATACCAGAGCGGCTCGGACTTCAGCGTCGGGATCCGGGGCACCGTGATCGCCTGCTGCCGGCAGTACTTGCGGATCCCGTACGCCCCGCCGAAGCGGGCGCCGACGCCGGAGGCCTTCCAGCCGCCGTGCGGCAGCGTGTAGCTGAACAGGTTGGCGTACGCGTCGTTGACGTTCACCGCACCGACGTCCAGCCGCCGGGCGATCGCCTCGCCGCGCCGCCGGTCCCGGGTCCACACGGAGGCGGACAGCCCGTACTCGGAGTCGTTCGCCAGGCGTACCGCCTCGTCGGCGTCGGCGACCTTGACCACCGGGATGGTCGGGCCGAAGGTCTCCTCCCGGATACACGACATCGAGTGGTCCACGTCCACCAGCACGGTCGGGGCGTACGCCGTGCCCTGGCCGGTGGGCGCCCCGCCGGTGAGCACCCGGGCGCCGGCGGCGACCGCCTCGGTCACGTGGCGATGCACGATGTCGCGCTGCGCCTCGGTCGCCATCGCGCCCACGTCGTAGGCGTACGAGTCGTCGTCGGCGCCCTGCCGCAGCGACCCGACGTGCGCGGCGAGCCGGCTGACGAACTCGTCGTAGACCGGGGCTTCGACGTACACCCGCTCGACCGAGATGCAGACCTGCCCGGAGTTGAACAGGCCGCCCCAGGCGATCCCGTTGACCGTACGGTCCAGGTCGGCGTCGGCGAGCACGATCGCCGGGTCCTTACCCCCCAGCTCCAGGCTGTACGGGATCAGCCGCGCCGCCGCGGCCTGCGCGATCGCCCGCCCGGTACGCGTCGACCCGGTGAACTGCACGAAGTCGACCTGGTCCACGATCGCGGCGCCGGTCTCGGCCCGGCCGGTGAGCACCGCCAGCACCGGCGGCGCGCCGATCTCCGACCAGCCGCGGGCCAGCTCGACCGCCGCCAGCGGCGTCACCTCCGACGGCTTGAGCGCCACCGCCGCGCCCGCCATCAGCGCCGGGAACACGTCCATCGCGGGCAGGATCAGCGGGAAGTTCCACGGCGTGATCACCCCGACCACGGGGTACGGCCGGGCGACCGTGGTGAGCCGCTTCGGCAACCCCATCGGCCCGTGCGGGCGTACCCGCTGGTCGGCCAGGAATTTCGGCGCGTGCCGGGCGTAGAAGTTGATGATGTCGCCGGCCACCGGCGCCTCGATGGCGGCCTCGGCTCGCGGCTTCCCGGTCTCGGACTGCAGTACGTCGGCGATCCGGTCGGCGTTGTCGAGCAGCCAGTCACGCAGCTTCCACAGCCACCGGGCGCGACCCTTCGGGCCGAGCCGCTCCCACGCCGGCTGTGCCCGGCGCAGCGCGGCGATCGCGTCGCGGACCTCGGCGCCGGTGCGCTCCGGCACCTCGCCGACCACCCGGCCGTCGGCCGGGCAGACTACCTCCACGGTGGTACGGGTTGCCGTCTCCGTCATATGGCTTCTCCGAGGTGACCCCGTTCACATAGCTGTGATAGTCACACAACACGGCCCGCCAACTCTTGGCGCACAACGGCAACAATCCGCGCGATCTTTGTGTCATCCTGCCAATGGAGTCCGAGGGGAGGTGGTGCGGTGACCACGGTCGACGGCGCCGCCGCCGAGTGGCTGGGCCGGTTCGTCGCCGAGACCCTCGTACCGGACGAGGTGGAGCGGCTGGTGGCGCTGCTAGACGAGTGGATCTCCGAGGACGTCCCCTGGATGCGTGACGCCGAGCTGCAACGGGAGCTGGCGGCCAGCACCCGGGGCCACGCCCACGCGTTCCTGGCGTCGCTCACCGACCCCGCCGCGCCGGTACGCCCACCCGAGGACGCGCACGCCCTGGCCCGTACGCTCGCCCGCCGGGGCATGGAGCTGCGGGCGCTGCTGGAGCTCTACCACGCGGGCGACCGGGCGGTGACCCGCTACCTGAGCGAGCTGATCCAGAGCTCGGACGCGCCGACCGACGTGAAGGTCGAGCTGCTGGCGGTGATGTGGGAGCGGGCCAATCGCTGGCTGAACGGCAGCGTGGAGATCCTCGCCGCCACGTACACCGACGAACGGGAAAGCGGGCTGCGCGGGGCGCTCTCGCTGCGCGCTGATCTGGTACGGGCGCTGCTCGCGGGCGAGATCGACGAGGTGCCGATCGCCTCCCAGCAGCTCGGCTACCCGCTCGGCGGGCCCCATGTCGGGTTCGTGCTGTGGTCACAGGTGCCGTCGGCCGGCAACGCGATCGGCGTCCTGGAATCCCTGGCGCGCCAGCTCGTGACGGGCCTCGGCGCAACCCGCGCGCTCGTGCTGCCGTCCGGATCTCAGGGAGTCTGGGCGTGGGCGGCCACCAGCCGTGCCCCCGACGAGCTCACCGCCGTCGAGGTGCCCGACGGGCTGCGGGTCGCCGCCGGCGCGCCCGGCCACGGGATCGCCGGGTTCCGGCGTACCCACCACGAGGCGCAGACCGCACAGCGGATCGCCACGGACAGACCCCCCTCGCGGTACGCCGACCCCCGGCTGACCACGTACGCCGAGATCGAGGTCGCCGCGGTGCTCGGCGCCGACCCGGAGGGGATGCGTGCGCTGGTGGCGCGCCGGCTGGCCGGTCTCGACGGGTCGGACGAGACCTCCCGGCGGCTCCGCGAGACGCTGCGTACGTACCTGCGTCACCACCGCAACCAGGAGGCGACCGCGCAGGCGCTGCGGGTCCACAAGAACACCGTGCGCTACCGGATCCAGCAGATCGAGCAGCTGCTGGGTCACCCGCTCGACGGCGACCGGCTCAAGCTCGAGCTGGCGCTGGAGTGCCTCGACACGTACGGAGACGCGCTGCTGACGCCCGATCCGGGCTGACCGCCCCTACGCCGCGGCCTGCGGCGTCCGCTTGAGCGCGAGCCGGCGCGGGTCCGGCCAGCGCACGTCGTACGCCAGACGCAGCTTTTCGAACAGCCAGATCAGCCGGGCGGCCGGGTCGAGCTGACCCCGCAGTACGCCGTGCCGGGCACCGGTCGGGTCGGCGTGGTGGGAGTTGTGCCAGCTCTCGCCGAACGACAGGATCGCCAGCGGCCAGAAGTTGGTGGCCTTGTCCTTGCTGGTGAAGGGGCGCTCGCCGATCACGTGACAGATCGAGTTCACCGACCAGGTGACGTGGTGCAGCAGCGCCATGCGTACCAACCCGGCCCAGAAGAACGCGGTGAGCGCGCCGGTGAGGGAACCGGTGACCAGGCCACCGATCAGCGCCGGGGTGAACAGCGAGACGCCTACCAGCGGCAGGAACATCCGGTCGACGACCCGGATGTCGCGGTCGGCGACCAGGTCCGGGGCGAACCGCTCCTGGTTGCTCGTCTCACGGTTGAACATCCACCCGATGTGGGCGTAGCACAGGCCCCGCAGCAGCGCGGTCACGCTGGTGCCGTACCGCCAGGGGGAGTGCGGGTCGCCCTCGCGGTCGGAGTACGCGTGGTGCCGCCGGTGGTCGGCCACCCACTTGGTGGGCGAACCTTCCACCGCGAGGCAACCGGCCACCGCCAGCGCGATCCGCAGGCCGCGGCGTGCCTTGAACGAGCCGTGCGTGAGGTGGCGGTGGAATCCGGCGGCGATGCCGAACCCGGCGATCAGGTACGCGGTGACCGCCATGCCGGCGTCCAGCGCGGACAGGCCCCAGCCCCAGGTGATCGGGACTGCGGCGACCAGTGCGACGAACGGCACGATCACGAAGATCCACAGCGCCACCACGGCGGGCAGTGACTGCGGCGCCGCCAGCATCGGCTTGGGGGCGTTGGGCTGCGCGGTGTCCGGACGGTCGAGGACCTGCCCTGAGGTGTGGGTTGCGCTCATGCGCGCTCCTGTAAGTCTGGGAAAGGTGGTGCCGAAACGGGCTTCAGCCCGGGTGCAACTGGGCCTTGGCCCGGGTGGTGCAGCTGGGCCTCAGCCCGGTGGTGCAACGCAACCGGCCGGGAGCTCAACGAGCTCCCGGCCGGACTGACGTACGTCAGATGATGCGGACTCCACTGGCCTGCTGGCCCTTGGCGCCCTGGGTGACCTCAAACTCCACCCGCTGGTCCTCGTCCAGGCTACGGAAGCCGTTGGACTGGATCTCAGAGAAGTGAACGAAGATGTCGTTGCCGCCGCCGTCCACGGTGATGAAGCCGTAGCCCTTGTCGGCGTTGAACCACTTGACGGTTCCCTGTGCCATATCAATCTCCTCCTGGAGTGCGGAGCCGCACTGTGCGGATCCACTGGCCGAAGTCGGCTGGCGGCTTCACCGCCCAGAGAGGGGAGATGACTACGCCCGCGAGACCTGATTCGCGGGCTTGATGGATCACAAGAACACGCAGAAAATCACGACCAGTAGACATAACTATGCCAGGTCGGCGGCTATTCCCCAACTCAGCGGGTGGCGAGCTCCCGTACGGTCGCCATATCGCTGAACGGGACCAGGGTCTCGCCCACCACCTGGTACGGCTCGCTGCCCTTCCCGGCGACCAGCACGGTGTCCTGTGGTCCGGCGGCGGACAGGGCGTACCCGATCGCCTGCCGGCGGTCGGCGTACCGCTGGAAGGGAGTGGCCGCCAGGGTGAGGCCTTCCTCGATCTGATCCAGGATCGCCTCGGGGTCCTCGGTACGAGGGTTGTCCGAGGTGAGTACGCACAGGTCGGAGTGCTTGCCGGCGATCTGGCCCATCTCGGCGCGCTTGGTCACATCGCGGTCGCCGCCGCAGCCGAAGACCGTGATCACCCGGCCGGTGGCGAATCCGCCGATCGCGGTCAGCACCTTGTCCAGGGAGTCCGGCGAGTGCGCGTAGTCGACGATCACCGACGTACCGCGGGGGGTCTGGAAGCGCTCGAACCGGCCCGGGATCTGCGGCATCCGCGCCAGCGCGGCGATCAGTCCTTCGAGGTCGTGTCCCAGCAGGTGGCAGGCGGCGACCGCGGCCAGCGCGTTGGACGCCGAGAACCGCCCAGGTACCGGGATCGCCGCCGGGTACGCGCGGCCGGCGTACCAGAGGGTGAAGCGGGTGCCGGAGGCGTCGACCACCAGGTCGGTGCCGCGGTAGTCCGCGGGGGAGTCCAGGCCGTACGTGGTCACCGCACCCGGCATCGTGTCCACCACCGTGGCGCAGACCGGATCGTCGGCGTTGACCACGGCGCGCCGGCACAGCCCCTGGAACAGCCGCAGCTTGGCGTCCCGGTACGCGGCCATCGTGCCGTGGTCGTCCAGGTGGTCCTGGGTCAGGTTGGTGAAGACGCCGACGTCGAGGAACGCGTGGTCCACCCGGTGCGTCAGCAGCCCCATCGAGGTCGCCTCCAGCACCACGCTGGCGGCGCCGAGGTCGCGCATCCGACCCAACAGGTACTGCAGGTCGGGGGACTCCGGCGTGGACAGCGCCGACGGTGGCATCGGGATCACGTCGTCGCCGACCCGGCTGCCCGACGTACCGATGACGCCGACCTTCGCGCCCTCCGCGATCCGCAGGATCGACTCCACCATGTACGACACCGAGGTCTTCCCGTTGGTGCCGGTGATCGCCACCATGTCCATCTGCCGCCCCGGCTCGCCGTGGTAGCGGGAGGCGACGATCGCGGCCGCCCGCCGGGCGTCCGGCACCTGCACCACGCACGCGTTCACCGCCGAGGCCCACGCCGGCGGCGCTGCCTGCTCCAGGGCCCCGCGCTCGATCAGTACGGCCACCGCACCCCGTGCCAGCGCCGGCCCCACGAATTCCGCGCCACCCTCGAGGTGGTGCGGCACCGCGATGTACAGCGCGCCCGGCGTCACCCGGTCCGCGTCGATGCACGCTCCGGCGGTGATCCGGGTCTGGATGTCGCCCTGCACGCACTTGTGGTCGACTCCGGCCAGCAACTGACTCAACTTCACGGGGGATCCCTTCGAGGGCGCTCGGCCCAGTGACGCGGCCGTCGCGAGTCGGCGGCCACCGGCGGTGCCGGAAGCCGCGGCGGTGACGCGGACAGGCGACGTTGCGATCCGGGCCATGGACGGCCAGATCGGGAGGCAGGCGAATCTGCCGCGTACGTAGAAGGGGACATACGGGCGGAACTGTCCTGACCCCGTACCCCGCAATCGCCCGGCGATACCCGGACGACACGTGGCCCGAGTGTACGCCCGGAGCCGGCCGCGAGCCCTCGGCGGCTCAGCCGGAGAGTCGAGCCGAACGTGTGATCCGTACGGCGTCGAGCCGCTGGAGCTCGCGGCCGATCGCGGCGTTTTCGGGGCCGCCGGAGCGGAAACTTGGCGTTCTCGTTACTCGCCGGTATTCTCCGGCCGCGCGAGATCATCGCTGCCCGATCGTGCGTCGAGATTCGGTTATGCGAGGTTTTTTGATCACTCTTTGTGACCTGCCTCGCGGCGGCATTTGTGCACCCAGACACCGGCCCCGGCGGCTCTAAAGGCCTATAAAACCGGCCTTATCGATCCCGGGATACGTCATGCCGGCGACTCACAGCGACGCCGGTGGCGGAGCTCAGTTACACGGACAGTCAGGATTCCCGAGTTTGCCCACGAACTCGGAGGACGGAACCTTGCCTACCGGCTGGAGACCTGGCCGGCCAGTGATCGATCGACAAGCGATCGCTTCGCTGCGCCGGCACATCAGAGATCTGGCGGACCGCAGCGTCGGTGCCGCGCCCGGGAAACGCCTCTGGTCGTTGCCCCGTACCCCGGCGGGACGGCCCGTCGCCCTCGCGGTCTCGGTGGTCGCCGCGGTCACCGCCCTCGCCTCCGGCGGGGACGTCGCGCCGCAGCAGTCGGCCACGACGCGCACCGACGCCGTACGCCCGATCGAGGTTGCCGATCGCGGTGGCGAGCGGGCGGCACGGTCGGAGCACCGGCGCCGGCTCGGCACCGTACCGCCGCCGAACGCCGTCACCCGTGGCAAGCCGCGGCCGAAGCCCGCGTGGGTGAAGCCGACCACCGGCTACGACCTCAGCTCCGGGTACGGTCCGCGGTGGGGCACCCTGCACGCCGGCATCGACCTCGCCGGCCCCACCGGTACGCCGATCCGGGCAGCGCACTCCGGCACCGTCGAGCGCGCCACCTGGTACGGCGGGTACGGCTACGCCGTGATCATCAACCACGGCAACGGCGTCAGCACCCTGTACGGCCACAACTCGCAGCTGCTGGTCCAGCAGGGCCAGCGCGTCGGCACCGGGCAGCGGATCGCCCTGATGGGCAGCACCGGCGACTCGACCGGATCGCACCTGCACTTCGAGATCCATCTCGGCGAGGAGCCGGTCGACCCGATGCCGTGGCTGCTGCGTCGCCACGGCGTAACCCTGTAGCCCGGTCGGCTGTAGGTTCTCACCGGAAATGACGCCTTCTCATGGAGATGTCGCGGGAGTTTTCACTCGCGGCACTTCGGTGAGAACTGGTGCGGCGGGGTGGTCCCGGGGCGACCGTTGCCGGGTGTGGGGTTGGTAGTGTCGGGCGCATGAGGGGTTGTGCCGAGGGCTGTAGTAGCGGGCCGGGTGGCGCCCGGTTGTCTGGTCGCGCGGTGTTGGCCGTGAGGGTGTGAGCGGCGGTTGTTGATCCTCACCGGTGTCGCGCTGATCGTGGCGTTGACGGTGGCGACGGGCTATTTCGTGGCGCAGGAGTTCGCTTACGTCGCGGTGGATCGGGGCCGGTTGCGTCGCCTGGCCGAGGACGGTGACCGCGCGGCTGGCCGGGCGTTGCGGGTCACTGAGCGGTTGTCGTTCGTGCTCTCGGGCGCGCAGCTGGGGATCACGGTGACGGCGTTGCTGGCCGGTTATGTCGCCGAGCCGTATCTCGGTGAGGGGCTCGCGGTGCTGTTGGGGTTGGCGGGGATGCCGCGCGAGGTGAGCCTGTCGATCGCGGTGGGCGTCGCCCTGTTGGTCGCGACCGTGGTGCAGATGGTGCTGGGAGAGTTGGCGCCGAAAAACCTGGCGATCGCCAAGCCGGAAGCCTTGGCCCGGGCGTTGAGTCGCTCCACGTTGCTGTATCTGGCGGTGGCGGGCCCGGTGATCCGGGTTTTCGACGCGGCGGCGAACCGGCTGCTGCGCGGCGTGGGCATCGAGCCGGTGGAGGAGCTGCCGCACGGCGCGACCCCGGAAGACCTGGAGCGGATTTTCGCCCAGTCCAGGGCGGGCGGGCATCTGGACGCCGAGATGTCGCAGTTGCTTGATCACGGCCTGGAGTTCCGCTCCCGCACCGCCGGAGAGGTGATGGTTCCCCGCGTCGATGTGGTGACCGTGCCGGCCGACGCGTCGGCTGCGCGGGTGGTGCAGCTGCTCGATCAGGGGCATTCCAGGTTCCCCGTCACAGGCGAGGACGTTGACGACATCGTCGGGGTGGTGTCGCTGGCGGAGGTGCGGGACGTGCCGCCGGGCCGGCGGGCCGACACGCTGGTCTCGGCGATCGCGCCGCCGCCGCTGCGGGTGCCGGCCTCCACACGGCTGCCGGCAGTGCTGGAGCGGTTGCGCGCCGAGCGGCGGCAGTTGGCGGTGGTGGTCGACGAGTACGGCGGCTTCGCCGGGGTGATCACCCTGGAAGACATCGCCGAGGAACTCGTAGGAGACATCCGCGATGAGGACGACCTGCCGCAGGACACCGCCGACGCGCAGCCGGGCGGGGCGTGGCTGGTGCCGGCGCGGTGGCGGTTGGACGAGATCGAAGACGCCACCGGCGTGGCGCTGCCGGAGTCGGAGGTGTACGACACGGTCTCAGGTTTGATCCTGCAACGCCTCGGCCGGGTGCCGGTCCCGGGCGACGTTGTGGAGGTCGGGCTGGAGCCGGGGCCGGCCGTTGATGAGGCGTTCCGACCCGCCCGGGCTCGACTGACGGTGGTGTCGGTACGGCGGCACGTGCCGCACATCGTCCGCGTCGCGGTCGAGCCCGAGGAGGGGTGGCAGCGGTGAGCACGTCGTGGGCCGTCGCGGTCTCGGTGGCGTTGCTGGCGCTCAACGGGTTCTTCGTCGCCGCCGAGTTCGCGCTGGTGGCATCCAAACGCCACCGCCTGGAACGAGCCGCCGCGGCCGGCTCCCGCGCCGCCAAGGCGGCGCTGGACGGCAGCCGGGAGCTGTCGCTGATGCTCGCCGGGGCGCAGCTGGGCATCACCCTGTGCTCGCT
>JBOGDF010000021.1:0-27662 GCA_050701635.1 Micromonosporaceae bacterium
GTCGTTCACACCGGGCACCGGGGCAGCCGAACGGGCAGCCGCCGTACGGAAACACGCTGGCCGGGTGGTGGAGGCGCTGCCGCGGCTGGGGGCGTACCGCGTCGTCGTCGACGCGGACCGTGGCCCGGACGCGAAGCCGTCGGGCGCCAGGGCCAGCGAGCTGGCGGCGGACGCACGGATCGCGCGCGCCGAGCCGAACTACCTCTACCGGGCGACGTTCACACCGAATGACCCGTCGCTCGGCCAGCAGTGGGCGTGGGGCAAGGTCGGCGCGTACGCCGCGTGGGACACCACCCGCGGCAGCGCGGCGACGAAGATCGCGGTGATCGACACCGGGGTGCAGCGTTCGCATCCGGATCTCGATGCGAAGATCGTCGCCGGGTACGACTGGGTGAGCGGTGACACCGCACCCGACGACGCGCACGGTCACGGTACGCACGTCGCCGGCACCGCCGCCGCCGAGACGAACAACGCGACCGGTGGCGCCGGGATGTGCCCGGAGTGCCGGATCATGCCGCTGCGGGTGCTCAACGCGCAGGGCAGCGGCACCCTCGCCAACGTCGCCTCGGCGATCCGCTACGCCGCCGACAACGGCGCGAAGGTGATCAACCTCAGCCTCGGCGGGCCGGGCAGCGCGACCCTGCAGTCGGCGGTGGACTACGCGTTCAACCGTGGGTCGTTCCTGGCGTGCGCGGCGGGCAACAGCAACACCAGTTCGACCAGCAGCGCGTACCCGGCGGCGTACCCGAACTGCTTCGCAGTGGCGTCGACCACCAGCACGGACGCCCGTTCGTCCTTCTCGAACTACGGCTCCTGGGTCGAGGTCGCCGCGCCCGGCTCGTCGATCTACTCGGCCTGGCTCAACAGCGGCTACAACACCATCAGCGGTACGTCGATGGCGACGCCGCACGTCGCGGGGCTCGCCGGCCTGCTCGCCTCGCAGGGGCTGACCCACACCCAGATCCGGGACGGGATCTGCAACTCCGCCGACAAGATCAGCGGCACCGGTACGTACTGGACCTGCGGCCGGATCAACGCCGCCGCGGCGGTGGGCGGCAGCCCGCCACCGCCACCACCCCCACCCGCGACGAACGTGATCGTCAACGGCGGCTTCGAGTCCGGCACCGCACCGTGGGTGCAGTCCTCCTCGGGCGGCTACCAGCTGATCACCACCACCCGGCCGCACTCCGGGTCGTACAGCGCCTGGCTCGGCGGCTACAACAGCGCGACGGAGTCGATCACCCAGGCGGTCACTGTGCCGGCGAACGGCACGCTGCGCTACTGGTGGTACATGACCACGAGCGAGTCGGGTTCGACGGTGTGGGACACGATGCGGGTACGGGTCTACGACGCGAACACCGGGGCGCTGCTGGCGACGCCGCGTACGTGGAGCAACGCGAGCGGTGCCGGGCTGTGGCGTGAGGACACGCTGTCGCTGGCGAGCTACGCAGGCCGGTCGGTGCGGATCCAGTTCGCCGCCCAGACCGACTACTCGCTTCCCACGTCGTTCTTCGTGGACGACGTGAGCCTGCGGTAACGCATCCGATGTGCCCGGCCCGCCACGCTGCCGTGGCGGGCCGGCACGCCTCACCGGTGCCGCGTGAAGCAGGCCACCTGCTGGAACGTGGGCCGGTTCTGCCAGTCGATCGGCCGTACGCCGACCAGCCCGGCCGCCACCGGAGTGGTGTCGTCGGCGTGCTTGTCGTACCGCAGCGCGCCGACGTCGGACGTGCCCTGCGCGGACAACGCCCGCGTCACCGCCCCCGCCAACGACGACCGCAGGTCGGTACGGCACGCCGCCAGCGCGCCGTCACCGCAGTAGGTACGCGACCAGCGTCCCCGCATCGGCTCGCCGAGCAGCTGGCGCAGGTCCTTGTTGACCCAGCCGTACCACGGCGGGCCGAGCCACGAGGACGCGTTGCCGGCCCGGGGATGGTCGTCCAGGGAGTGCGTGATCCCGTCCACGGTGGCGCCGATGCCACCGCGCAGCACGTCGCGGGCGACGGCGTACCGGCCGCGGGGTGAGGAGTCGGTGGGCGCGGACTCCCACCACTCGTCGAACAGCGCGATCGCGGCCTGGTGGGTGTAGCTGCCGTCCCGGTCCCGGTCCTCCCGCAGCGCGCCGTCGGCGAGCCACGCCCGCAGCAGCGCGGCCGCTGGCCGGGTCGCCGGATCGTCCCCGATCGCCCGCAGCAGGTACGGCAGCGTCTGCACCGCTCGGGTGTCGGCGAACGCCGCGTCCTCGACTTCGGCCAGCAGGGAGCGGGGCGTGACGCCGCCGGCGCGTACCAGGGGAGCGATCCGGTCCTCCAGCGCCAGGCTGCGGTGCACCGACCCGCTGTCCCACGCGTCGTCCGCCTGCGTGGGGCCGATCCCGGGCTTGTTGTTCCAGCTGATCAGGTAGCCCCGGGACGGGTTGATCTGCCGCAGGTGCTCCTCGAAGGACAGCCAGCTTCCCCAGTCGTACGCCGTGTCGCCCCAGCGCGGCAGGTCCAGCGTGGTGCCGGCGGCGCGGTGGGGGAGTAGCCCGGAGCCGAAGTACGCGATGTCCCGGGAGTCCGCGTACTGCCAGTTGAAGGTGTAGTCGATCTTGTGTACGGCGCGCTGGAACGACGCCGCGTCGGTCACGTACCCGGGGTCGTTCGCCCGCGCGAAGCCGACCAGCGACGACACCTCCCGGTGGTACGTGCTGCGCTGATGCACCAGCGCCACCGGCTCACCGTCCACAGTGGTACGCAGCTGCACGATCCCGTGGTGCGTACGCAGCACCGTGAACTCCAGCTGCTGCGGCGGCCCCGGTGCGCCGATGTTCGGCAGTGCGGTCTCGCGGTGCGTCCTGACGTCGATCGGTACGCACGCGCCGTCGCGTACGTAGTGCGTCGACTGCACGCTGGGCGGCGACCGGTCCGGCTCGCAGAGCCGCTCGGCGACCGTGTCGACGTTGTCGAAGCCGGCGCTGGTCGGCGACCACGCGTAGTCCACCCCGCGGCCCACCTGCACCACGATGTTGGTGCCGGCGAACGCCACGCCGCGCGCCTTGATGCCGGGGCCCTCCAGCGACATCTCGGTCCACAGCTGCGGCGTGAAGTGGCCGGTCTGCGGTCCGGCGACCAGCACCGGGTGCCCGTCGGCGGTGTGCGCGCCGGAGACCAGCGCCGCGTTGCTCATCCCGCTCGCGGCGCCCGCCAGGTCGATCGTGCCGAACGGCGCGTCGACCTTTCCGCCGACCGGTGCCGGATCGCCGGTGAGCAGGTTGTGCAGCCCCGGATCGGCGCTCTTGGTCGCCCCGGTGCCGGGCGCGGTCGGCGCCCCCTGCGGATCCGGGATCGCCACCCCGGGCGCGTCCGGGTCGATCGCGCCGCCGCCGTACGACCAGCGGGTGGTCGTGGTGGTGGGCGCCTCGGGGTCGTTGCGGCCGCGGAGATCCTCGTACACCCGGCGGCCCTGGGTTTGCCCGAATCGCTTCTGGAGTCTCTGCAGCAGCATCGCGTTGCCGTATTCGGCGCCGCCGCCCTTGCCGAAGATCCCGCCGACCAGTCCGGCGATGTAGACCACGTCGGTGAGCTTCCACGGCTTCGGCGTCTTGGTGAGCGCGGCGTATTCGGCGGGGCACTCCGGGCCGGTCAGCAGGCCGGCGGGGCACATCGCGTCCTGCGCCGCGTTGATCCCGGCGACGTACGCCGCCGCGGCCGCCGCCAGCCGCTCGCCCTCGGCGCCGTTCTCCCGCTTGATCCGCTCGATCTGGTCGGCCGCCTCCGCCTCGGTGTAGTACGAGCTGCGCAGCACCGACTGGTCCATCGCGATGTTCGACTCGGTCGCGCCGAGGAGCTCCGCCGAGCGCGCCGCCCCGGTGTGTCGCAGCACGTCCTGCAGGAACATCCGGTCCCGGGTCCCGGCGTATCCGGCGCCCCACGCCACGTCGGAGTAGGTCGCGCCCTTGATGTGCGGCACCCCGAAGCTGTCCCAGGTGATGGTGACGCCGGGCTTGGGCTGCTCGACCTTCAAGACCTGATCCGGGGGTACGCCGAAGCCCGCCGGCTTGAAGTAGCGGGTCAGCTCGGCACCGCGGATCTGCGCCGGGGTGAGCCGGCCCAGCGCGTCGTACATCTCCCACTGGTTGGCGAAGTTGCGCGGCGCGTTGCGGCCGTCGACCGCGGTCCGGCCGGTCGGATCGCCGGCCAGTACGGTCGCCAGCTTGGCGGCGGTGATGGTGCCGGACTGGCCGGGCGGCATCACGTTGAACACCTCGCCGTAGTCGGCGGTGGTCGGCAGATATCTGCTGGCGGCGTCGCCCGGTACGGCGAGCCCCAGCAGGAGGGCCGCCACAGTCGCTGCGATGAAGCTGCGAGGGGTGCGCATCGCGTGCCTCCTGACGAGGGGTTTCGAATCAGTTTCAGCTATTTGTCGGTCGGGAACGGTGCCGCGTTACCAGCCGGTAATGACGCGTTGTGCAGGTGTCTTGGACGATGCGTGGCGCTTGTTCACGATTCGGTCAACTCGTACGCAAGAAAGTAACGATACGGCCTTGCGGATAGCTCACGGCCTATGCGCGAATTGGCGGGTCATGCTCGGAAAGGGATTCCCCGCACCCACCCGCGGGGCCCACGCAGGGAGGTTTCATGGCGAAGTCCGATCGCCTGCACCCCCGTCATGACAGCGAGGAGTCAGGTCGAGGACCACGCCGCCGCCGGATCGCCGGCATGGTGATGATCGCGTTATCGATCGCGAGCTTCGCAACCATCGGGGGACTGCACACACAGGCTGCCAACGCCGAGGACAACCAGGTCCGCGGCATGGACGTCGCATCGCATCAGAAGAACGTGGACTGGTCGTACTGGTGGGGCCAGGGGATGCGGTTCGCGTACGTCAAGGCGACCGAAGGCACCGGCTACCAGAACCCGTACTTCGCGCAGCAGTACAACGGCTCGTACGACGTCGGCATGATCCGCGGCGCCTACCACTTCGCACTGCCGGACCGCTCCAGCGGTACGGCCCAGGCGAACTACTTCGTCGACAACGGCGGCGGCTGGTCCGCCGACGGCAAGACGCTCCCGGGCGCCCTCGACATCGAGTACAACCCGTACGGCTCCACCTGCTACGGGCTGTCGCACGACGCGATGGTCGGCTGGATCCGGGATTTCTCCGACACGTACCACGAGCGGACCGGGCGCTACCCGACCATCTACAGCACCACGAACTGGTGGCAGAGCTGCACCGGCAACGCCGGCGGCTTCGGTGACACGAACGCGCTGTGGCTGGCCCGGTACAACTCGAGCCCGGGGCAGCTGCCCAACGGCTGGGGCACCCACACCATCTGGCAGTACTCCAGCGACCCGATCGACCAGAACTGGTTCAACGGCTCGTACGACCGGCTCCAGGTGTTCGCCCGTGGTGCCGAGAACCCGCCGCCGCCTCCGCCGCCGACAACCTCACCCCCCGCCTCCCCGTCGGAGTCGCCGTCCGAGTCGCCGAGCGAGCCGCCGCCGTCGGAGCCCCCGACCGAACCTCCCTCGGAGTCGCCGACAGAGTCCCCGGTGCCGACCACACCGGTGGCCACAACCACCCCGCCGGGCCTCCCGGACACCGGCCTGAACACCCTCGCCTTGGGTGGTACGGGCGCAGCCTTGTTCCTCGCCGGCGTGGCCATGATGGTCCTGGGGCGCCGTCGCCGGCCCGCACCACAGCACGGACCCGGCCGGCACCTGCGCTAGCCGATCCGCTTGCGTACGCGGTGAGCCGCCATGCCCGCTCCGGGCGTGGCGGCTCTCCCACGCCGTACGTGTAAAGTGTTCGCTCGCGGGTCGATCGCGGCTCTGCTTCCCGCAGAACCGACAGGTACAGTGGACACCGCGCAAGTCCGAGTGGCGGAATGGCAGACGCGCTAGCTTGAGGTGCTAGTGCCCGGTTTAGGGCGTGGGGGTTCAAGTCCCCCCTCGGACACCACTCTTGGTGAAGCTTCACCGTTTACGCGGTCGATCACCATACCTGTCGCGGCCGTGCGTGTCGGCTGTTCCTGCGAAGTCGTGTTCGGGGTCCTGCCGGTCCGCGACTATGGCGGGCATGGGCTCGAGCGGGTTGCCGCACGTTGGCGGTGAGCAGCTTGTCGGCGTACTGGTTCCGCCCAAGATCACGACGCGGTCTGACCTGGCTGCGGGACCGTTGCCGATGTTGCCGAGGCTGAGCCTGCCGACCGGTTCGGACTCGGACGGTCTGGTGCTGGGGATGGCCCGGCTGGACCGGTCCGGGCGGCTGTCCGCTCGGGATCTGCTCGGTGTGTTGGG
This sequence comes from Micromonosporaceae bacterium, assembly GCA_050701635.1. Taxonomy (GTDB): domain Bacteria; phylum Actinomycetota; class Actinomycetes; order Mycobacteriales; family Micromonosporaceae; genus WHSM01. The sequence goes on from JBOGDF010000021.1 coordinate 6,282, forward strand.
TTGGCGGCCCGGTCACCGGGTTGACATCGGCATCGTGGAGGGCGTGCTGGTGGCCGCCTCGGCTGCCAGTGGCCAGCATGTTGTGCGGGGCCGGGGCGAGCTGAGCCTGCCGGCCGCTGCGCGGCGGATGTGCGGCCTGCCGCCTGGCGTGCCGGTGCTGTTGGCTGCCTCGCCCGCTCAGAACGTCCTGGTGCTCCATCCGGCGAGCGCCGTGGCGCGGCTGCTTGTCGAGCACCACGCTCGCCTCGCGGGTGGCGATGATGGCTGACCCGGAACGCGTCGCGGTCGCGCGGCGTCTGCTGGCCGAGCTTGGTGTGAGCGTGACCGACCTGCGGGAGGCGGAGCGGCCGCAGGCGCCGACCATCGCGGAGTACCTGCCCCAGGTCATGGCGGCGGCCGGCCCTGGCGCCTGCCGCACTTACGGCAGCTACTGGGGCCGCATCGCGACACTGTGGGGTGACCGGCCGCTGGACGCCATCGCCGCCACCGATATCGAGGCACTGCAACGTCAGACCGCCGCCACGGCGCGGCTTCGGCGCAACGGCCGCGGTGGCCGGCACGCCGGGGAGCATGTCATCGCCGCCGTCCGGGCGATCTACAACCGGGCCATCGCCGACGGCCTCATCGACGCCGCCGCCAGCCCCGCTCACCGGGTCGCCAAGCCCCGCCGCCTGCCCAGCGTCCGCCGCGCACTGACTATCTGGGAGCTCGAGGAGATCAACCTCGCAGCCCGGACCGGCGGCAACGACGTGATCCTCGACGCGATTCTGCTGCGTCTGCACACCGAGACGGGCTGCCGCCGCGGAGGCGCGCTCGCCCTGCGACTGATCGACCTCGACCGCGAACGATGCCTGGTCCGCCTCACCGAGAAGGGCGGCACGCTACGCTGGCAGCCCATCACCCTGAACCTGGCCAACAGCCTCGCCGAGCACGCACGACACCGCGGCGCCGTCCTGCCCACCGACGCCCTGCTGCGCTTCCGACACGGCGCCGCGCTGACCAGCCGCCGCTACGACCACCTCTGGCGCCGCCTCGGCCAGCAACTGCCCTGGGTCGCCGTCCAAGGCATCTCCACCCACTGGCTTCGCCACACAACACTCACCTGGGTAGAACGCCACTTCGGCTACGGCGTCGCCCGCGCCTACGCCGGCCACACCGACAGCACGGGGCCCGCCACCACCACCTACATCAAAGCCGATCTCGAAGCCGTCGCCACCGCGCTGGCCGCCATGACCGGCCAGCCGCACCCGCTCGCCGCCGCAGCCAACGACAAGGCTCATCAGTCTCAGCCACATCGGCGTACCCAGTGACGCACTTCTAGGCATCTTCAGCGCCGGACACCATCCCGGCAGGCGCTCGCGGTGGCGCCGCACCAACTGCCGCACTTGGTCGATGACGCCACGGAGTCCGGTCGCACGTACCGGCTCGCTCCCGGGGCTCTCGGCGCGTCGCTGCCCGCCCCAGCCCGTCCCTGCCGCCGGCGCCGAACGTGAGCGGGGCTGTCAGGAACTGCGAGGTCCGCGGGGGCGCGGACGCTTTGGTATGCCGATCAGGACGTCCTTGCCGAGGTGCTCCTTGATCAGGTACACGAGCCGCTCACCGTCGATCAGTTCCATCCGCCCGTGATCTCGGGCCTTCTTCCAGCAGCCGTCGGTGAACCACGAGGTGGTGACGAGGATTCCCCAGCCGGCCTTCTTCTCCTCCATCGCGCCGGCCAGTTCCCGCACGTGGCTCACCCCGACCACCCCTCGGTATCGCTTGGCCTGGACGATGCTCAACCCGCCGACGATCGCGGTGCGCCGGGCGATCACCGCGTCGACGCCGTCGTCGTGGCTTTCTGTGGTGGTCCACCCTTCACAGCCTTGCGCTTCGAAGACCTGGCGTACCAGATGCTCGAAGTTGGTAGGCGTCATCTGCATGAGGTCGGGCCGTGAATCGAGTGTGGATACCGCGTCGAATCCGTCCACGAACGAGAACTTGCTGAGATCGAAATCCAGCAACGGCTCGATCGGTTCCAGCTCGTACGGGTGTGGCGATATGACCGCCTGCAGGTGCCGTACGCATGCCTCGGGGCGGACTTCGCGCAGGTTCTCGTCCCGAGGAAATTTTTCGCGACTCACGTTCAGGCTGATCAGGCACGGGTATTCGCGTTCGCCGGTCGCCGGGTTGGTCGCGTAGGCGTGCCCGTTGAACGCCACCTCGGCGAGTCGCTTGTCGCTGTCGAAGAGATCCCGGACGCACAGCAACGCGACCTGGCTGACCACGCTGCGGTACAGATCATCGACCTCTCGCTTGGGTCGCTGCGTGGCCCGCTCCTCATCCTTCGTCGACAGGTAGCGGTAGCTCTTGTCAGCCGGTATCACCTCACCGGTGGGAAGCTGGAACCTGACCACGGCCTGTTCGGTACGCGGGTTGAACGTGACCTCAGCGTTGCGAGGGAAATCGTCCGGCAACGGCACACGCTGGAATACCTGGCTCAAGTGTTGCTCGACATCGTCCTTCGACCGCGCCTCGATGCGGCGGATGTGTTCTTCGAGCGCCTCGTTGAAGGCGCGCGCGTCTGCCTCAGCCCGTTGGATCCGCTGTTCGCGCTCCCGGCGAGCGGCCACCACCCGCCGCTGCCGGGCGGTCTCCTGCTCGATGGCCGCTCGCGCAGCCCGCTCGAATTCCTCCTTGGCCGCGTTCAGCCGGCGCTGGTGCCGCGCCTCGCCGCCGAAAGCTCGCGAGATCGCGCCAGGTCGGCGCGGGGCGAACTGCTCCCACACCGGTTGCGGGACCGGCATCTCGTCACTGCCCAGGTCGAGCGGGGGTATGTGCGTCTGACGCTGCGCCGCCCACAGGTTGATGACCGCCGACCGGCCCAGCCCGCCGAGCAGAATCCCCTGCAGCTGACCGACTCGGTGTTCGAGAGTGGTGTTCTTGTCCGCGATCTGCTGCTCGCGTTGCTCCCGGTACAGGCGCTGCCGCTCCTTCTCGGCCGCCACGCGGATCCGCTCCCCTTCACGACGTTGACGTTGCTGTTCCCGCGCCAGAGCGCTTTGCTGACGCTGCCAGTCCTGCCAGCCGCTGCTTCGCCGCGCCATACCGACCCCCATGAGAATCACTCTTAAGTGACGGTGTCAGCACTGTACGCGAGGTCCGTAACCGGACGCCAACCCCGAAACGCGCGCAAGGTGTGCTGGCGCGCCGGGTCAGCCGATCTGGTCGAGTGGTTGGCGTGGTGTGATCGCGCGAGGCTCGAGGTCCGCGTCGAGCAGGTCGCCGGCTTCAGCGCCTGTCAGATCCCGGACGGTGATGTGCGACAGGGATCGCATGTGGCGCTGCTCGGCCTGTCCCAGCGGCTGGCGCAGCGCTATTCTGTTCCCGTAACTATGTTACCTTGTTCAGGGAATAGGGCGGGTATTGGACTTGGGGGCATGTGATGCCGGTCATTCGGATTTCAGATGAGGTGTACGCGCACCTTCAGTCACGCGCGGAGCCGCTGGTGGACACGCCGGATTCCGTGCTTCGCCGCGAGCTAGGCATCGATGCGAACGAGTCAAGTACCTCAGGAGGCCTGGCGGTCGGGCCCGAGGGCAGACTTCGTCCACTTGTCGAGGCCGGCCTGCTACGGCCTGGCGATCGACTGATCTGGCGGCAGACCCGGCTCGGTAGGACTTATCACGCCACCGTGCTTCGCCGGGGAGCTCTTCAGCTTGAGAGCGGGGCAATCGAGAAGAGTCCGTCTGGTGCCTGCCGCGCCTTGACCGGCAAGAGCTACGACGGCTGGGAAGAGTGGAGGCGGGAGTCGGACAACGTGTTGCTCAGGGACCTGCGGGCGCAGCTACCGCACAAGTGATCGGCCAAGTCCAGGCTGTCTGCTATCTCGGCTGAGGCCGACGGCCGATCCTGCGGTGTGCGCACGGTTGACCAGCCGTGACGCACGGGCTGACTGCGCCGCGCTCGAGTAGGCGTGACCGTGGGTCATACTGGGGTATGGCCAGGTCCCGGGTGCTGTATGCCGATCACCGGCCCTACGTCGTGTCCGACAGCTTGGAGGAGCTGTCGGGCCCGGTGGCGGGCGTGGTCGAGTTGCCATTGCACCTCGACTGGTCTGAGCAGGGGCGGTACGACCTTGCCGACGTGCGGGAGCTTGCCGTGATGTACGAGCGGGTGCTCCGTGAGGCGCAGGATGTAGAGGATCTGCGCCGGTTCCTCAACGGCGTTGTGCTGCGGCGGGTGTGGCACCGGCTGTTCTTGCCGCGTCGGGTGCGTGATCTGTGGGAGGGTCGTTTCCCTGACCTTAGCCGGGCGGCCTGAACCGAATGGATCCGTTCCACGAGCGGCTAGCGCGAATCGGCCTGGCAGCGCTCGCACGCTACGGCTTCTGCCTGGCAGGCGGGTACGCGGTGCAGGCGCACGGCTTTGTCGAGCGCCGCTCGGAGGATGTGGACCTGTTCACCACCGCGGACATCGAGGGGGAGTTCCCGGCCGCCGTGGCCGCGCTTGTCGAAGCGCTGGGCGCCGACGGGTTCGAGATCACCGTCGTCCGCCAGGGCGAGACCTTCGCCCGCCTGGTCGTCACTGACCGCCAAGAGGGCACGGTGACCCGGATGGAACTTGGCGTGGACTGGCGGGCGTACCCGCCGACCATGCTAGACCGAAGTTGCGGTAGCTCTCTGTAGGGATCCTCTCTGTGACCTGCGGTGATGGATTGATCGGGTCCGCAAGTGTAGCCAAAATGTCGGCGTGTCTTGACCGGCGATGTCGATCTGGTTCCCGTACCATACTGGCTATGGGCCGACAGGCGACCGCGATGCATGTAGCCAGAGTCAGGGGCAGTCATGTGGACAAGGAAGGTCGGCGGCGTCAGTACGAGTCACGCTATCTGCGCCGCACCTACCGCGACGCCGGCAAGGTCAAGCACGAGACGCTGGCCAACCTGTCGGGGCTGGCCGAGGAGACGGTGGCCGCGATCGAGGCCGCGCTGAAGGGCACCCCGCTGGTGCCGGCCGAGGATGCGTTCACGATCACCCGGTCGTTGCCGCACGGGCATGTGGCGGCGGTGGCGGCGGTGGCCACCAAGCTGGGGCTGCCGGCGCTGCTGGGGCCGGCGTGCCGGGAACGCGACCTGGCGCTGGCGTTGATCATCTCCCGGGTGGTGCGGCCCGGGTCGAAGCTGTCAACGTCGACGTGGTGGTCCGAGACCACCCTGGGCGCCGATCTCGGCGTGGCGGGCGCGAGTACGGATGAGATCTACGCGGCGATGGACTGGCTGGCCGACCGGCAGGAAGGCATCGAGCGGGCGCTGGCCCGCAAGCACCTCGCGGCCGAGGCGAACCCGGCCCGGATGGCGCTGTTCGACCTGTCCTCCTCGTGGATGGAGGGCCGACACTGTCCCCTCGCGGCGCGCGGCTACTCCCGCGACGGCAAGAAGGGCAAGCTCCAGATCGAGTACGGACTGCTCACCGACCCCGCCGGCCGGCCGGTGGCGGTGCGCGTGTTCGATGGCAACACCGCCGACCCGGCCGCGTTCACCGAGATCGTCACCGTCCTGTCCGACACCTTCGAACTGGACAAGATGGTGCTGGTCGGCGACCGCGGCATGATCACCAGCGCCCGCATCGACGCGCTGCGACAGCTCGACGCTGACCTGGGCTGGATCACCGCGCTGCGGGCACCCGCGATCGCCAAGCTCGCCCGCGACGACGGGCCGCTGCAGATGAGCCTGTTCGACCAGCAGGACCTGGCCGAGATCGCCCACCCCGGCTACCCCGGCGAACGGCTCGTCGCCTGCCGCAACCCGCTGCTGGCCGCCGAACGCGCCCGCAAACGCGCCGATCTGCTGGCCGCGACGGAGAAACTGCTCGCCGGCATCGCCGCCCGCGTGCAGCGCGGCACCCTGGCCGGGGCCGACGACATCGGCGTCGCCGTCGGCAAGGTGATCAACCGCTACAAGGTGGGTAAGCACTTCGACTACCAGATCACCGACACCGGCCTCACCGTCGCCCGCGCCCAGACCAAGATCGACGCCGAGGCCGCGCTGGACGGCGTCTACGTGCTGCGCACCAGCGTCGATGCCGGCCAGCTGGACGCGCCCGGGGTCGTGGTCGCCTACAAGAACCTCGCCCGCGTCGAACGCGACTTCCGCATCGTCAAGGTCGACGATCTCGACCTGCGCCCGATCTACCACCGGCTCGAAGACCGCGTCAAAGCCCACGTGCTGATCTGCATGCTCGCCTGCTACCTCGTCTGGCACCTGCGCGCGGCGTGGGCACCGCTGACCTTCACCGACGAACACCCACCGCAGCGGGACAACCCCGTCGCCCCCGCCCACCGCTCCACCCACCCCAAGCGCAAGGCCAGCTTCCAGCGCGACGCGTTCGGCAACCCCTACCGCAGCTTCGGTGGCCTACTCGAGCACCTAGCCACCCTCACCCGCAACCAGGTCCGCTTCCCCGGCACCGACACACAGGTGCCCATGCTCGCCGAACCCACCAGCGACCAACGCCTCGCCTTCGACCTGATCGGCGCACCCATCCCGCAGGCCCTCAGGTAGCCAGAACAACACAACCGAAAACCGGTGAATCCCCAGCTCAACTGGGGATTCACCCGTCACAGCGGACGCAACTTCGGGCTAACCAGCGGATGCGGTCATGCGTGACGCGCCGTCAGCGGTGCGTTTGCGAATCACTCTGTTGGCGGCCGGAGGAGGCCCAGCAGCCCAGCAGCAGCCCAGCAGCGCGGAGACCGGCGCCCGGTACCTGCGGCCGATTCTCAGGACGCGGCACGGGAACTCGCCGGACTGGGCGAGCTGGTACGGCTTGGTCCGCCCGATCCCGAGGACCGCGGCGGCAGTGGGCAGGTCAACCACTGCGGGCAGGGTTTCGAGGTCGGCGAGGGTCAGCGGTTTGGCCGGGTTGGCGCTCACTCGGCGCTCATGGCGTCGCGCCTCCTCGTGGTGCGTGAACTGGCTTGCGGATGTGAGTGCCGCATGTGCACCGGCAGCCGGACGGCTCGCGTACGTTCGTGATCTTACTCAGCGCACACTCGCGCGATACTCAGCGACTCAGCGTGGCGCGCGACACGCAGGGATGCGTTAGGGTCACAGGCTGCCGCTGGTTGATGACTCGCCGGGTTCGCCAGCGGGGGGATGGGGAGGTGCCGTGGACGGGGTGAAGAAGGTCTTCGACCGCGCGGTGGCGGCGCACCGGGACGCGGTGGCGCACGCTCGCCGGGCCGACGACCTGCTGCGACATCAGGCTGCGGACGACTCGCATGTGGCCCGCTCCCGGATGGAGCAGGCGGGGCTGGCGGCCGAGCTGCGCGCCGCCGCCGAGAGGCTACTGCCCGGGTGGCTGGGGATGCCGCTGGACGGCTCCGCAGAGCCGCCACCGCTCGGCCAGCACGCAATGACAGACGCTTCGGTGGCGCTGCGGCTCGGCGAGGCGACCCCGGTGGAAGGGGCAAGTTTCCCGGCGCTGGTGCCGCTGCTGGGGGCGGGTCACCTCGCGGTCGACGCCGATTCCCGCGACCCGGTGATGGCGGGGCTGCTGCGCTCGTGCCTGTTGCGGCTGCTGACCGCGCTGCCGGCCGGAGCGCTGCGCGTGCTGCTGGCGGACGGGGGCACGGTCGGAGCGACATTTGCGCCGTTTCAGGCGTTGTTCGCCGCCGGGGTTATGCCGCCACCCGCGACAGACGCCGCGGGGCTCGCGGGCGTGCTGGACGCGGCCGAGAAGCACGTGCACGACGTGCGCGCCGCAGGCGGCGCGACGGACGCCCCGTACCTGTTGGTGCTGGTTGCGTCACTGCCTCCCCAGGTGTCGGGTGCCGCGCTGGGGCGGCTGGCGGCGCTGACCCACGCCGGGCCGCAGTCCAAAGTGCACGTGATCTTCTGCGGCTACCGGACGGAAGGGTACCGGCAGCCGCCGCCGGTGGAGCACACCACGGTGCTGCGGATGGCCGACGGCCTCGGGTGCCTCAGCGGCCCCGCCGGCGAGCACGCGTCGACCGTGTCAGTTCGGCTCGACCCGGCACCCGCCCCCGCTGTGGTGGACGCCGCGTGCCGAAGCCTCGCGGAGACGGCGAAGGCGGCCAGTGTGCTGCGGTTCGCTGACCTGATCCCCGCGCAGCCGTGGCGGGAGTCCTCGGCGACCGGGTTGCGCACCGCGATCGGCCGCGCTGACCGCCAGGTGGTGGAGTTGGCGTTTGATGACGCGACACCGCACTGGCTGGTGGGCGGGCGCAGCGGCTCAGGCAAGACGGTGTTCCTGCTCGACGTGCTGTACGGGCTGGCGTCCCGCTACTCGCCGGACGAGCTGGCCCTGTACCTGCTGGACTTCAAGGAAGGCGTCTCGTTCACCGAATTCACCCCCACTGAGCTGGACCCCTCCTGGATTCCCCACGCCCGGGCGGTGGGCATCGAATCCGACCGCGAGTACGGCGTGGCGGTGCTGCGCGAACTGGTGACGGAGATGTCCCGCCGCGGCACCATGCTCAAGCGGGCAGGCGTCACCAAGGTCTCCGACCTGCGGGCGCGCAAGGCCGATGTGGCGATGCCGCGGATTCTCGCGGTCATCGACGAGTTTCAGGTACTGTTCGCCGGCAACGACAAGCTCGCCAGCGAGGCGGCCGGGCTGCTGGAAGACCTCGCCCGCAAGGGCCGCTCATACGGGGTACACCTGATCCTCGCCAGCCAGACCACATCGGGGATTGAGGCGCTCTACAGCAAGGGCGAGGCGATCTTCGGTCAGTTCGGGATGCGGGTAGCCCTCGCAGGCGGCGGCAACGTGCTGGACACCCTGAACACCGCCGCCGACGGGTTGCCGGTCGGCACCGCGGTGGTCAACACAGCCGGCGGAGTGGCTGGGCACAACCTCCTCGTGAGGTTCCCCAACGCCCACGCCGAGGAGGAGACCCTGACCCAAGTGCGGCAGTGGATGTGGCATTCCCGCCACCCCGGCACTGCGCCGCCCGCCGTGTTCGAGGGTTACGCGGAACAGCACGTCGAGCACGACCCCACGTACGCCGCGCTCACCCCCGAGGCGCGACACCGGTCGCTGCTGGTCGGCCGCAACGTCGACGTGGCGCAGACCACCGCCGCATTCGCGTTGGAGTCCACACCTGGTAGGCACCTCGCGGTGCTGGGAACCAACGCGGTCGGGGCCGACATCCTGCACGCCGCCACGGTCGGGCTCGCCCGGCAGCACGCCCCCGGTGCCGCGCGGTTCGTCATCGCGTCGCTGGTGCCGACCGCCGAGCAGGTCGCGGCCGAGGCGGTCGCCGCGCTGGGCGAGGCGCACCACCAGGTCGAAGAGGTCACCGCCGCCGAGCTACGCGAAGAGCTGGCCAAGCTCGCCCAACGCGCCGCTACTGCGGGCGACGGGCCGGCCCACACGTACGTCGTCGGGTACGGGATGGACGCTGCCGCCGGTGTCCTGTCCCAGCCCTCGCCCGTGCAGGACGCCAAAGGCAAACGCACCGGCCGCGATGACCTGCGCGGCGTGCTCACCGACGGCCCCGCCAGCGGCATCCACCTGCTCGGGTGGTGGCGCGGCATGCAACGCTTCACCGAAGACATCGGCGGCGGTAGGGCGCGCGAGAACCTGGCCTGCCTGGTCGCGCTAAACGTGCCCGCCCAAGCGCTCGGCAGCCACATCGGCGCGGCCACCCTCAAATGGCAGCACCGACCCAACCGCGCCCTCGCCATCGACCTGCACAACGACCGCCGCTCGCTGGTCGTGCCGTTCCTCCGGCCCGGCCGCCACGACCAAGGACACCTTGCGTGAGCTGGCAGGACTTCCAGCGGTACGCCGCGCTCGCCCGCCGCCTCGACGCCGTACGCCGCACAGCCGAGACCGACAAAGCATTCAGCGAGATCGCGCGCCGACTCGGCGAAGCCCGGCAGCCCGAGCCGCCACCCGGCGGCGGCACGGAGAACGCGTAATGGCCGCGCAGCGGCACGCGGACCTTGCCGGCAGGCCGGACCGGCAGGCCCGGCGGGGCCCGGCCCGAGGGCGCCGGCCCGGTCACTTGCTTGGCGCGGTCTCCAGCTGCATCAAGATCCGATCCAAGTAGTTGAACCAGAACTCGCCCTCGCGCTTCTGTTCAGAGGAGGAGAGCAGAGCGGCCGTCACGACAAAGGTCCAAGGCACCGCGACCTCGTGGTCGAACGCTTCGGCGATCGATTCGCCCGCGAGAACCGTTCTCAGGTACTTGAAGGCGTCCTCAGCGGTGATCCCCGACCACTCCTCCGTCTCGGAGAGCAAGTTGGCCACTTGGCCCACCTGCTCAAGCGATGGCTTGCCGCCGTAGGAGTCATAAAGAGCCGCGATGGCGATCATCATCGCCAGCTCCAAACCCTTCTGTCGGGCTTCCACATCCGGGAACGCCTTCAACGCCGCATCGAGTCTGTCGGTGTCTCGTTTGACCGCCGCATTGAGTGCCTTGCGGACCAGTGGCTCGACCCGCTCGTCAATTTCCACCGCGATTCCTCCTCTGACGCTTTCGTTCGGCCAACGCCTTACTTGCTCCCCATAATCCAATTGCACCCAGCACAAACGCACCTGCGGCCTTCGGTAGCAGAGGCAGGAACTCGGCCACCGGCGACCAGAGGAACGTTCCTAACGCGCCCGTGAACCCAACAGCCTCGGGCGTCACCCGCCCACGACTTGGTGCCTCGTCTGGCGCCTGGTCGTCCTCAGCACGACGCGACCGGGTGTACTCCGAGCTTGGGGCAAGCGACGCCAGGAACGCTGCGCCGGAGCCGGTGTAGCCGGCGTATGACGGCTCTCCTCGCTGGCCCGTTCCTGAGCCGGCGGAGCCGCCCGCTCTTCAACCGGAGATGGCTTTGATTTGGGTGGCGGCGGCTTCGATGCCGTCTTTGAGTGCCGCGGCCTGGCCCTTGAGCGCTTCGATGGCTTCCTTGGCCGAGTTGGCTTCGGCGGCCTTGTCGTCCACGCCCACCGCTTCGAACTGGCTGATCGCGTCGTTCAGCTCGCTGTCTACGCCGTCCAGGCCGGTGATCACGTCGTCGACGCTGCTCGCGGCGGTGTTGGCCTGGTCGGCGGCGTTGTCCAAGGTCGACACGTACGGTTCCTCCCCCATGTCGCTACGTCATCTGGCTGCCACAGGCTACCAGCCTCGGCACGCCTGGACGCTGCCCGCCACGGGCGCACCGAGTGCCCTTGCCGGCCTCGTTGGCAATCACCGGCGTGGTTGACGAGGCGATCAGGGCGATACGTCAGGCAGACCCCGCTTAGACGCTTGGAAGGGATCGCGGTACGCCTCGAAGAGACCGGGGCGGCTGGCGCCGGGCTGGTCAAAGAGCTTCGCCGTGTCATCGATGTGCTCGGCTCGGTCGACGGGTTAGATCGGCACACCGTGGCTGAATTCGCACAAGCGGTGGAGATGCTTCCGCCCACCTTCAGTCGCGACATCAGCACGTTGATGAACGCGATTGAAGTGCTCCCGCGCGAGGACATCAGCCGGTTCGTGAACGCGGTTGATCGACTCGCCGACGCTGGCCGGCCGTACGAGTTGGAACATGTGGCTGACCGGCTGGAACGCGTGTCCGCCGCCATACGGTCGGGCACGCCAACATCCGCGCGGCTCGGAACGGGCGACACCCAGGAAGACGACGCTTCGATGTCGGCATTCAAGACAGGGGGCCATCGCGGTCCTGGTCGCGCTGGGAATCGGCTTTCTCGGCGGTTGCGGCGTGATGGCCTGGGTCGACAGGTCCGAGCGCGACCGGATCGACGCGTGCACCGGGCCGACCCCGTGGAAGTCACCGGGAACTGTCGAGATCGAGGTCAGCGGAACACGCACCCGGTCCCCCGCGCCGTGTCCATCGTGGTACTGACCACCGGATCTCCTCGCCTCCCCGCAGTCCTAAGAACTGAGCGCAGGCCAGGGACTGCCCGGTTCCGGTCGGCCGCCTCGGCGGGGGAGTAGGAGGAGGTTCCGCCGTTTGGGTTTGACGACCCCCGCCTTGGGGTCACAGAGGAGCGCCAAGGCGACAGCGAGCGCCATGCCGTGTCCCGGCGGTGCTCACGCCCTGGTGGTGGGAGCGCCAGCCATCAGGCGGCGGGCTTGCGGCCAAGCGCGCGGTCGAGCGCGCGGTGCAGCTCGTCAGGGTCGACTGTCACCAGGTCCCCGGCGGGCCGGCGGGCGGCGTCGATGAGGGACCGCAGCACGTCGCTGACCGTTGCTCCGGTGGCGGCGGCCTGCTGGCCGAGCCACAGGGCTTGATCCGGGCTGAGTCGCACGGAGATCATCGCGCCAGTGCCCCTCGGGGCCTGCGCGGCGTGGGCCAGCTCGTTGTCGGTGATCTCGTTCATCGGCCATCCTCCTTGCGTAGGCTCCGGATCGCCTCAAGCCGCTTCGCCTCGGCCACGCTCGCCCAGCGCGCCGTCTCCACGCGCCACATCTCCTGCGCGCTGGTCTCGCTGCACTCCACCACCAGCCACCCGTGCGACTCGACGTGGGCGCACAGCACCAGGCCGGCCGAGCCACGCGGGAACTCCACGCGGGGCACGTCGCCGAACAGGGCGGCCATCAGGTGGTCCGCGCCGACCTTCGCCAGCGGCAGCCGATCGAGGATGTCGGCGAGGTCGTAAAGGCGTTGCGGCACGTCTGACAGTGTATGACAGATGCGCGGGCTGCACCGCATCTCCGGCAAGCTTCTGCCGCCTCGATGAGGTCAGGGAATGTCCAGATGCCTCCACGCCTGTGCCGCTCGGCGCATTTCAGTCAGCTCAACCAGGCAGGATTAGCCTCCCGCACAGCTCAATCGGCTGTAGGGGAGTGGTTACGGTCGGTCCTCGGACACAACCAGTACGCCCACGCACATGGCGTGAGGCATCACCGAACACCGCCCGGCGGGCCGGATCCGATAGGCCCTAACACGGTCGCAGGTGACGGTCGCATTAACCCTCAAGCCGGTCGCACCGGCGTGATTTGATGCCGCGCGGGCGGCTGTCCGCGCGGTGACCGTGGGATGGTGGGCGATCGGCGCAGGCCTGAGTACACAGATTTGAACCACCCGGCCTCGGATCGCAGATCCCGCAAGAGTCAGCCCCGGTGCCAACGATCATCCTCGGTTAGGCAACACGTCGGCGTCAGTATCGAGGGCGCTCGATGGTGTTTTGGGCTGCGGTACGAGCCGGCGGCCTTACCCGCGACCCGGACGTACCGAGAGGTCGAGGCCACCTGGGGCATCTACCAGCGGATGATCGCCGCCTACCGGCATCCCGACCCAGCCGCGGGCCGCGAGCTGATGGTCAAGCTGATCGAGTCGCTCAGCGCCGGCGTCCCCAGGCCGCTGGTCGAGATCGCCAAGCTCGGCCGCACCCTGAGCAAGCGAGCCGCTGACGTACTGGCCTACTTCGACCGGCCCGGCACCAGCAACGGTTCAACCGATGCGATCAATGGCCGCCTGGAGCACCTGCGCGGCTCCGCCCTCGGCTTCCGCAACCTCACCAACTACATCGCCCGATCTCTACTCGAGACAGGCGGCTTCAGACCCCGACTACACCCTGCATTGGTGAAGAGCCGCTCTTCCCGGGGGTCGGCCAAAGATACGACGGAAACCGGCAACCAGTGATCTTGAGTTGAACTTGCCGCAGGTGAGGTGCTGAGGCGGATCGGCGTCGGCTGCCCGACCAGGGACAGCGATGCGCAAACGCAGCCGGAGGCCCGATCTTGTGTCACGGTTCGCAGTGGACTTCTTCGCGTACCCGCTCAGATCGGTCAACGGCGCACCCGATAGCGCAGGTGAAGCACCCGGTTGCCCTGAATCACCACGTCAGGATCATCCAACAGGTGCTGCGCGTCGACCGACCCGAAGTAGCGCTTGCCGGACCCGAACACGACGGGTACGACGTCCATGCGCACCTCGTCGACCAGGCCCGCGGCAAGCACCTGGCCACCGACGTCGCCAGCGGCGACCTCGACGATGCGGTCACCCGCAAGCTCCTGCGCCTTGGCCACGGCTGCCTCAACGCCGTCGACGAAGTGAAACGGCGCCTCGGGGTCCCAGCCCTCGGGCTTCGGCCGGTGCGTCACGACGACCACGTGGTCGATCCCGCCCGGAGGCTTCCCGTCCCAGCCGTCCGTCATGTCGAAGACGTGGCGGCCGACGAGTGTCGCCCCGATCTGGTCCCAGTACGGCCGGGTGTAGTCGTAGGACGTCTGCGACACCTTCACCTCGCCGCTCTCGTCCAGCGGGACGTCACCGCTGGACAACCAGTCGAACAGCGGTCCTGGCTGGTCATTCTCGTCCGCGACGAAGCCGTCCACCGACACCGAGCTGTACATGACCACCTTGCCCACGGGGCTCTCCTCTGCTTTGGTGCCCCCAAATTAGCGTGTCGTGAGCTGTCGCTCTTGTAAGAAATCAATCGGCCGGCAGCGGCCAGCTGTCCAGCACGTGGCCGGGATGTTCGCGCAGGAACCGCCGCCGGACTTCGACGTACCGGGTCGGCGTGAGCCCGGTGAACGCCCGGAACTCGTGGCCGAAGTTGCAGCCGGTCCTGACGGCGCTGATGCAGTGGGGCGACCGGCACCTCCCTGAGGCGGACGGGCCACCGTTGCTGATCACCCATGCCGGGTGTGGCGCGCCGGTGCGGGCCGCCCTGTGCTGCGCCGACGGGCATCTGCTCGACGACTCCGGTCGTGAACTCCGGCCGGTTCTGCCCTCCGGCGCCCCCGTCTAGCCGATACCTGTCGATCACCTTCCGTCGAGCATCGGCACCCCCAGCGCGAGCAGCGCTGAGACCAGGATCGTCAGAACCCACCGCAGCCGCCGGCCGTGACGGCGCCACTGACCGTCCCACCAGTCCAGGTCGCCGCTGTAGTGGCGGCCCAGCGCCATCCACGCCCGGCCCAGCCCGAACCCGGTGCCCACCAGCAGCGCCTCCTGCCAGCTGGCGACCAGGAACGTCACCACCAGCGGCAGATACGGCAGGTTGCTGGGCATGTGGGTACGCATCCCGGTGCCCATCTCGTACCCGAACTGCAGCCCGCCGTGCTGTCCGCCGGAGCTGACCACGGAGCTGGGCACCTGCGCGCGCCGGTGCGGCAGCATGATGCCGTGTACGCCGAACTCGCCGGCGACCACGAACAGCGCCAGGCCGGCTACCGCGGCCACCCGCGCCACCTCGGGCAGCCACGGGCGTACCAGCAGGCTGCCCAGGGTCACCGCGAGCAGTGCGGTGGAGATGCCTCCCAGTACGAGGCCGACGGCGAAGTAGCGCCGTGAACCGTCTCGCCAGACCGACGAGCTCAGCAGGTCCGCTGAGTTGAAGCTTCAAGGCGAGCCGGAGAGCGCGTAGCCGGCGGTCAGCCCCAGCAGCAGCCAGGTCAGCAGCCAGCCTCCGGCGCTGAGCGGGCCGGCGGCGACGCCGATCCCGCTCAGCACCGTGAGCACCGCCACCACCCAGGTGGGGCCGAGCAGGCGCCGGCCGCCACTGGTTGTCGTACGCGTCATGGGTCTCAGACGGCGTACAGCGCGGCGCTGCAGATCCGGAACACCCGCTGGTCGTACGTGTACTTGTAGTAGCCGTCGGCGCACCGGTATACGTACGAGCCGTACCGCCAGCGCCACGCGTTGCGCGCCGTACGGCCGTTGCCGCACGCCACTGTGGGGGAGTAGCAGTTGTATCCGCCGCCGGGATCGCGCCAGCAGCCGTTCTTGAACCACTTGTCGGTGCCGCAGTACGCGCTGGAGTACGGCGCACCGGTGCAGACCTTGTTGTCGTAGCTGTAGCCGCCGCAGTCGGTGTATTCGGTGCCCACCGTGGCGTACGCCGGCCGGCTCATCGGGATCCAGCTCACCGCGGTGATGCCCAATGCCATGCCGCCGAGCCCGATGGTGCGGAGGAACCCCCGGCGTTTCATCGGCGGGGCCCGGAACGTCAGCCGCCGGGGTTCGAAGCTGCCTTCTGGCGGGGTGTCGACCAGTGGGACGTGTGCGATGGAGGACATGTCAACTCCTGGCGGGGGTGGGTACGGCGGACAGGGAGGAGAGCTGGCCGGCGAGATCGGCGGGGTCGACGACCGGCCGCGCGTGGACGATCACGCCGTCGGCGTCGGTGACCACCAGGGCGGGGACCCACGGCAGGTCCAGTTCGCGGAAGAGCTCTTCGTCGATCAGCGCACCGGGACCGGTGAACTCCGGCCAGTCCTCGGCACGGCGGTACGAGACCACCTGCAACCGCAGCTGCGGGTAGCTCGCCGGCAGCGTGTCGAATGCTTCGAGCTGCGGCCGGCACAGGGTGCACGCCGGGTCCACGACCAGCGACGCGGTGGACGCACCGGCGAGGGCGTCGATACGGCGGCCGGTCAGCGGCGTGGCGGTCGAGGCGCCGAGGCCGCCGATGGCGGCCTGCAGCTCGCGGACCATCCGGAGCAGCCCCGCCACGGCGAAGGCCAACAGGATGAGCAGCGCCCAGGCGAGGACCAGCCCCGCGCCCGTCGCGGTCATGGCGTACTCCAGGTGATGTTGAGAGTGGTCAGGAACTCCGCCGCGGCCCCATCGTCGGCGGTGTCACCGGGGTTGGCGATGAGTTCGGCGATCGCGTTGGTCGTACCGAGAATCAGGGTGTCCTTGCGGGCGCGCTTGACCTCACCGTTGTCGGTGCCCTCCTTGCGCCAGATCTCGCCGTGCCGCGCGGGCGCACCCCGCCACGCCGGCGCCGGCGTGTCCGCCTCGTGAGGACGCTGGATGTGGAGGTCGCCGACCCCAGGAATGATCTTGAATACGTGGAAGGGCTCGAACTCGACGGCACGCCGCGGCGCCATGCGGACACCGTCCTGCGTGTCGGTGATCCGGAATGCGTCGAAGAGCCGGACGAAGCGGTCGGAGCCGATCCTGGGACCGGTACGGAGGTTCACCACCTCGTGCCACGGGCCGCGCCACGACGCCAGCATCTCGCCGCGTTGCGGGTCGTACCCCACCAGCAGCTCCGCGTCACGGTACGGATGCACGGTCGTGTCGGTGAGGCCGTGAAGCTGGGCACGGTCGTCGCGCCTCGGCGCTACGGAGAAGCTCTCCCTGGTCCCGGCGGTCCGCGCCATGAACAGGCAGTTCCAGATGCCGCTGGTGTCCAGGTCGGGGGCCGCGATCGTGACGCGCGAGCCGTCGGGCAGCAGGAAGCTGTCGTCGCCGGCGTCGCGGCGTCCTGGTGATGGCGGGCGGGTGGGAGATTCAGTCACGGTCATGATCACTCCAGCTGCCACGCGCCGGGCGCCGACCGCCTGGCGGATGCCTGAGCATGCTGTGCGTCGCTCATAAACGGCTCACAAATCTCTCTGCTCCCAGGGAGCCGGCACGCCCGTCAACAGCGTCCCGAGTGACGACACCTGGCGGCGGTGGCGGCCGTCCCGGGAAGTCGGCGCACCCAGGACCCGGGACTCAGCTCGCGCTCAGCGGGGCGGTCCGCACCGCGTCCCGAAGGTGTGCGATCAGCTGGTCGCGGAAGCCTTCCAACGCTTGGCGTACCCACTGCTCGGCGACATCGGGCTGATCGGCGGCGAGCGCCTCGACCAGCTCGGCGTGCTGATGCGTCAGCGTGTCTCCGAAACCGCCGTGGGCCAGGCCGATGTGCTGTGCCCGCTCGGCGTGGTGGAGCAGGGTGGCAAGGATGTCTACCAGCCGCTGGTTGCCGCTGGCCCGCGCCACCGCCAGGTGGAACTCCCGGTTGGCGGTGAGGAACGCGGCACGGCTGTCCGGGTCATTCGGCTGGTACGCGGCGCACACCGCGTCGAGCCCGCGGAGCCGCGCCGGGTCGGCGCGACCGCAGGCCCGGCGGGCGGCGAGGATCTCGAGGCTGAGGCGCAGGTCGAAGACGTCCTCGACGTCGGCGATGGTGACGTCGGCGACCCGGTGCCCCTGCCGAGGTACGGCGGTGACCAGCCGCTCATGCCGCAGCCGGGCGAGCGCGCCGCGGACCGCCGCCTTGCCGAGCTCGTACCGGGTGGCGAGCTGAGCTTCGCTGACCGCGCTGCCCGGCGGTAGCGCGAGCTGCACGATTTCCTGGCGCAGCCTCCGGTACGCCCGATCCACCAGTTGATCCACCACTGCGTCCCTTGACATGTCAGTTCTACGCTGCTGACATGTCAGCTTAGCGGAAGGAGCTCAGCCATGGTCGACACGAAACACCTGATCCGGTACGGCGGTGAGTTCGTCGACGAGGTCATCGAGCGCGCCGAGGGCTCGTGGCTGACCACCACCGACGGCCGCCGGATCCTCGACTTCACCAGCGGCCAGATGTGCGCCACCATCGGGCACAGCCACCCGGCCGTGGTCGCCGCGCTCTCCGAGGCGGCGCAGCAGGTGATCCACCTGTTCAGCGGGATGCTGGCCCCCGCCGTGCTTGAGCTGGCGGCCGAGCTGGCCGCGCTGCTGCCCGACCCGTTGGACAAGCTGCTGCTGGTCAACACGGGCAGCGAGTCCAACGAGGCCGCGCTGCGGATCGCGAAGCTGCACACTGGCGGCTTCGAGGTGCTCGGGCTTTCCGGCTCGTGGCACGGCATGACCTCCGGCGCCGCTTCGAGCACGTACTCCGCCGGCCGCCGCGGGTACGGCCCGGGGCTGCCCGGAACCATGGCCCTGCCCACCCCGAACTGTTACCGCTGCCCGATCGCGCACTGCCGGGACCGCTGCGACCTGACCTGCCTCGAGGTCGGGATGAGCCTCGCCGACAGCCAGGCCACCGGGGCGTACGCCGCCGTGGTGGTCGAGCCGGTGCTGTCCGCCGGTGGAATCGTGCCGCTGCCGCCCGGCTACCTGAGCCGGCTCGCCGCGCTGTGCCGGGAGCGCGGGTTGCTGCTGATCGTCGACGAGGCGCAGACCGCGATGGGGCGCACCGGGGAGCTGTTCGCCAGCCACGCGATGGGGGTGGTGCCGGACATCATGACGCTGTCCAAGACGCTCGGCGGGGGCCTGCCGCTGGCCGCGACCGCCACCAACGCCGACATCGAACAGGACTGCGCCGACAAGGGCTTGCTGTACTTCACCTCGCACGTGTCCGATCCGTTGCCGGCCGCGGTCGGCCTCGCAGTGCTACGGATCATCGTGACCGACCGCCTCGTTGAGCGCGCCCGGGTACTCGGGGCCAGGCTGCGGGAGGGACTGCGGGCACTCGCCGACACACACGAGGCGATCGGGGACGTACGCGGGATGGGGCTGCTGCTCGGGGTGGACGTGGTGACGGATCGGGACACCCGTACCCCCGACGAAGGTCTTGGAGGCGCCGTGACCCGGCGCTGCCTGGAGCTCGGGCTCAACGTGAACATCGTGAAGTTCCGGGGGATGGGCAGCGTGCTGCGACTGGCGCCCCCGCTGACCACCACCGACGCCGAGATCGACCTCGGCCTGGAGCTGCTCGACCAGGCGTTCACCGACGCCGGCGCGCTAGCGCGCCGTCCATGAACGTTCACCTGATCGTTGCCAGGTGCACGGTGCTATTGGCCGGTGACGGTGCGGCCGAGCGAGCGGTAACCGGCCTGGTTGGGGCTGAAGGCGAGGTCGATGGCCACGGGGACGGCGACCGCCAGGGAGTGCAACGGTTGGGCGGGGCGGGTGTTCAGCTGGAGAACGTAACAGCCGAGCACCGCCTGCGGACCCAGCACCCCCGGCCGGGAGTAGCCGCCGAGCTTGTGCACGCGGCCGATCGGGTGCTTGGCGGCGTCGGTGATGGTGAACCCGCGCAGGAGGGTGTTGTCGGAGATGAGCTTGCCGAGGTCTCGGCCACCGGCCTGGAGCCCGAACCTGACCTTGCCCATGACGTTCTCCTGCCGCAGCAGGCCGATCTCGCCGCCGGTGGGGGCGGTCAGCGTGGCCTTGCTCTTCCAGACCTTCTTGTGCGCCAGCCGCGCCCAGGGTTTGCCGGACCGGTCGACAAACGCGATCCGGTCGGTGTTGTCGTGGTCCATCAGCTCTCCGAAGGAGGCCTCGGCCGGGTCGAGCTTCTCGGCGACCAGCTCGTGGCACCGTCCCACGATCGTCCCGGACGGGCTGACAATGCTGTACCGGAGCCCCTCGCCGAGGCCGGTTTCCCACTGGTAAAGGATCAGCACCGACTCGCCGAACAGGGTCCCGTCGCCCGCACCGGCCCGCTGCACACCTGCTTCGGCGAGAATGTCCCGGATCTGCGCGTGATCGAGATGATCGTCCTCGGCCGCCGCCGGCTGGGCGCCTGCTGTGGCGGGCGTCGGGTCAGCCGGCGTGGCACTGTTGTCGGTCACGTGCTCCGTCCAGGCGCGGCCGTCCCAGTAGCGGTGTTGGTGGCGCCTGCTCGGGTCGGGGTACCAGCCGGCCGGGTATTCGGACATGCCGGCAATATACCGACCGCCGTTGTCGCACGAAGCTGTCGCGGGAAACGGGAGCCTGGCCAACCGCGAACCACGCCGTACGCCACAGCGCCGGGAATGGCGAGCACCCGCCTCACGCCAGGTGGTTCAGGAAGGCGTACAGGCTGGTGGCGAGTTCGGCGGGGGTGTCCTCATGCACCAGGTGTCCGGCTCTGGGAAAGACACGAAGCCGTGCATCGGGGATGCGCGAGGCGAGTTCACGGCCGCGTGCCACGGGGACCCAGGTATCGTCCTCACCCCAGCACACCAGGACAGGGATATCGATGTCGCCGTACCGGTGCTGCATTTCAACCGTGTAGTCCTGGTCATCGAGACGGGCGGTGAGCTGGCGGTAGAAGGCCGACTGCCCGGCTTCGCCGAGCCAGGGTGTGACCAGAGCATCGAGGGTGGCTGGCGGAAGTCCACGGCTGCTGGCCGAGTTCACGTACTCGCGCACCAACGCGGCGTGTATGCGGGGCGGGAGTCGGTCGAACACCCGTGCGTGTTCGCCGACCAGGCGGAAGAAGGGGCTGCCCCAAGGGGCCAGGGCGACGGCGTCGACCAGGGCGAGCCGACGGTACCGAGCACCGTGCCGCAGGTGGGCCCCCAGCGCGACGGCACCTCCGGAGTCGTGGGCCACCACCAGCGGTTCGGTCAGTCCCCAGTGCTGCAGGAGGTCGGCGAAGACGCCGGCCAGCGCCGCCAGGGAGATGTCCTGTCCGTCGGATTTCTCCGAGAGTCCGTAGCCGGGCATGTCCCAGACGTACACCTGGTGATGTGGGGCGAGTGCGTGGGTGATGCCCGCGCCAGATGTACGAAGAGAACGGTGTGCCGTGCAGCAGCACGACGGGTTCCGATTCCGGATCGCCGTACCGGCTCCAGCGGACCAGACCCGAGGCACTGGTGTACGTGCGGTCCAGCCGCCAGTCATCCATGGCACCGTCCTCCTTGTCGGTCTTCCGCGTGTGGTCCCAACGATGCCGTAGCGGGACACCGCGACGCTGGTCGGTGGAAAGCCAGTTCGCGCCGGCCTGGCTGGATCCAGGC
>JBOGDF010000022.1:0-27303 GCA_050701635.1 Micromonosporaceae bacterium
GGCTCGCCCAGCCCGGCCGGCGCGCGGGGCGTCGCGCTGCCGCCGCTGGAGCGCTCGGTGACCGAGAGCGAGATCCGGTACCGGCACGTGGTCGCCGAGCTCGATCGCGAGAACGGGCTGGTCACGATCACGGTGCACGGCCCGGCGGGCGACGCGCCCGAGACGGTGGAGCGGATCCACGAGCTGGGCGCGGATTTCTGGCCGTTGGCGATGACCCGGGAGCTGGACGATCTGATCCTGCGGCTGCGTACCAACGAGCTCGAACTGGGGACCTGGGTGCTGAAGACCCGGGGCGACCTTGACCGGATGCTGGGGTTTGAAAACGCTCTGAGTACGCACGGTATCGCGCAGCACAGTCCGCAGGACTGGCTGGTCAACGAGATCCGGCACTACTTCAAGCGCACCCTGAAGCGGCTCGACGTCACCAGCCGCAGCCTGATCGCGCTGATCGAGCCGGGCAGCTGCTTCGCCGGTCCGCTGCTGGAGCTGGCGCTGGCGTGCGACCGCTCGTACATGCTCGACGGGTTGTTCGAAGACGACGCGGCGAGCGAGGAGAACGAGCCGGCCCAGATCATGCTCACCGCCAGCAACTTCGGCGCCTTCCCGATGGGCAACGGGCTGTCCCGGCTGGCGTCCCGGTTCTACGGCGACCCGGAGCAGCTCGAGAAGCTGCGCAGCGAGCAGGGGCGGCGGATCGGCGCGGTGGAGGCCGAGGAGTTGGGCCTGGTCACGTACGCCTTCGACGACATCGACTGGGCCGACGAGGTACGCATCGCGCTGGAAGAACGTGCTTCGCTCAGCCCCGACGCGCTGACCGGCATGGAGGCGAACCACCGGTTCGTCGGCCCGGAGACCGTCGAGACGAAGATCTTCGCCCGGCTCTCCGCCTGGCAGAACTGGATCTTCAACCGCCCGAACGCCGCTGGCCCGGACGGCGCGCTGCGCAAGTTCGGCACAGGCCAGAAGGCCGTCTTCGACCGACGGCGCGTCTAACCCATAGGGGGTGTGACCATGACGACCAGCATCAACTACAGCGAACGGATCCCGAACAACGTCGACCTGGCCGGCGACCGGCGGCTGCAACGGGCGCTGGAGTCCTGGCAGCCGAAGTTCCTCAGCTGGTGGGGCGAGATGGGGCCGGCGCTGCCCACCCAGGACGTCTACCTGCGTACGGCGGTCGCGGTGGGCCGGGAGGGCTGGGCCCACTTCGGGCACGTGGCGCTGCCGGAGTACCGGTGGGGGATCTTCCTCGCCGAGCGCAACACCGACCGGCGGATCGCCTTCGGCGAGCACAAGGGGAAGCCGGTGTGGCAGCAGGTGCCCGGCGAATACCGCGCCGACCTGCAGCGGCTGATCGTGGTGCAGGGCGACACCGAGCCGGCCTCCGTCGAGCAGCAGCGCCAGCTCGGGCTGACCGCCCCCAGCCTGTACGACCTGCGGAACCTGTTCCAGGTCAACGTGGAGGAGGGGCGCCATCTGTGGGCGATGGTGTACCTGCTGCACGCGTACTTCGGGCGTACCGGCCGGGAGGAGGCCGAAGCGCTGCTGCTGCGCAACTCCGGCAGCGACGACTCGCCCCGGATCCTCGGCGCGTTCAACGAGGAGACGCCGGACTGGCTGTCGTTCTTCATGTTCACGTACTTCACCGACCGGGACGGCAAGTACCAGCTCGGCACCCTGAAGGAGAGCGCCTTCGACCCGCTGTCGCGTACCTGCGAATTCATGCTCAAGGAAGAGGCGCACCACATGTTCGTCGGCACCACCGGGGTGGACCGGGTGGTGGAGCGTACGGCGCAGATCATGAACCAGCACGACACCGCGGACGTACGGCCGTACGGCGGGATCTCGCTGGAGATCATCCAGAAGTACATCAACTTCCACTACAGCGTCTCGCTGGACCTGTTCGGCGGCGAGACCTCCACCAACGTGGCGAACTACTTCACCGGCGGGCTGAAGGGCCGGTGGCAGGAGGAGCGACGCAAGGACGACCACCTGCTGACCGACGCGTACGCCTCGGTGCAGCAGATCCAGGACGGCCGCTTCGTGGGGGTGGAGACCCCGGCGCTGGTCGCGCTGAACCAGGACCTGCGTGACGAGTACATCGCGGACTGCCGCAACGGCGTGACCCGCTGGAACCGGATCCTGGACGACGCCGGGGTCGACTTCCGGCTCGCGCTGCCGCACGTCGCGTTCCATCGCGAGGTGGGCGGCTTCTCCGGCAACCCCGTCAGCCCGCAGGGCGCGCTGATCAGCACCGAGGAGTGGGACGCGCAGCGCGACGACTGGCTGCCCACCGATGACGACAAGGCGTACGTGCGCTCACTGATGCGGCCGGTGTACGAGCCCGGCAAGATCGCCAGCTGGGTCGCCCCGCCCCGGAACGGCATCAACGGACAGCCGTTCGAGTACGAGTACGTCCACCTGACCTGAGGGGCGACAGCCATGCCTGAGCGGTTCAACGCGAGCTGGTACCTGGTCGACCGGCAGCTCGCACTCGGCAACGCGGACCGGATCGCGGTCGCCGGCCCCGGCGGGGTCCTGACGTACGCCCAGCTGGCGCGGCTCGTCAGCCACGCCGCGGGTGGTCTGAAGGCGACCGGGCTGCGCCCCGAGGAGCGGATCGTCCTGGTCACGGCGGACGGTCCCGAGATGCTGGTTGCGCTGCTCGCGGCGATGCGGATCGGCGCCGTACCGGTGCCGGTGTCCACGATGTACAACGGTACGGAGCTGGGCGCCCTGCTGCGGGACTCCCGGGCCCGGGCGCTGGTGGTGTCGCCACAGTTCGCCGAGGTGGCGGCCGAGGCGGTCAGCGACGCGCCGGACCTGTTCGACGTGGTGCTGTTCGACGGGGCGACGATGCCGGTGCCGGAGGGCGTACGGTACCGGGGCTGGGAGGCGCTGCTCGCCGGCGGCGCCCGCCGTTACGGCGACTCGGTCGAGCCGTACGACACCTGGGACGAGTCCCCGGCGTTCTGGCTCTACACCTCGGGCACCACCGGTACGCCGAAGGCGGCGATGCACCGGCACGGCAGCGTACGCGCGGTGGCCGAGACGTACGGCGCCCAGGTGCTCGAGATCGGGCCGGACGACCGGTGCTTCTCGGTGGCGAAGCTGTTCTTCGCGTACGGCCTGGGCAACGCGGCGCTGTTCCCGCTCTCGGTCGGCGCGACCACGATCCTGGACCCGGCGCGGCCCACCCCTTCGTCCGTCGCCGAGCGGCTCCGCGAGGACCGGCCCACGCTGTTCTTCGGCGTACCGACGTTCTACGCGGCGCTGCTCGACGCCGACGTACCACCTGAAGCCTTTTCCTCGGTACGCCTGGCCGCCTCCGCCGGCGAAGCGCTGCCGCCGGACCTGTACCGCCGGTTCACCCAGCGGTACGGCGTCGAGCTGATCGACGGCATCGGCTCCACCGAGGCGCTCCACATCTTCCTGTCCAACCGCCCCGGCCGGGTGCGCCCCGGCACGTCGGGCACTCCGGTGCCGGGCTACCAGGTACGCGTGGTGGACGAGACCGGCTCGGACGCGCCGCCCGGGGTCCCCGGCGACCTGCTGATCAGCGGGCCGTCGCTGACCACCGGCTACTGGTGCCGTACGGCGACCACCCGGGCGGCGTACGCCGGCGAGTGGCTGCGTACCGGAGACACGTACGTGACCTCCGACGACGGCTACTACACCTGCCTGGGCCGTTCCAACGACATGATCAAGGCCGGCGGGATCTGGGTCTCGCCCACCGAAGTGGAGGGCTGCCTGCTCGAACACCCCGCGGTGGCGCAGGTGGCGGTGGTGGCGGTGCCGGACGGCCACGGCCTGGACAAGCCGGTCGCCTGCGTGGTGCCGGCGGCCGGGGCGTCGGTCGATGCGGACGCGCTGATCGCGTACTGCCGGGAGCGGCTGGCGGCGTTCAAGCGGCCCCGGCACGTACTGGTGGTGGACGACATCCCGAAGACCGCCACCGGCAAGCTGCGCCGGTTCGCGGTCCGGGACCTGGCGGCACAGCGCCTCGCCGCTGCCGATGCGGCCGGGGGTTCCGAGCCGGCGCCGACCGGCGCCGTGGAGGTGGGCGCGCCGTGAACGTAGACATCCTGATCGTGGGCGCCGGGCCGGTGGGGCTCTTCGGGGCGTACTACGCCGGCTTCCGGGGACTGTCGGTCGCGGTGGTGGACTCGCTGCCCGAGGTGGGTGGCCAGATCAGCGCGATGTACCCGGAGAAGCAGATCTACGACATCGCCGGCTTCCCCTCGGTACGCGGACGCGACCTGGTGGCGGGCCTCAGAGAGCAGGCGGACCGGTTCGCGCCGGCGTACCTGCTGGGGCACCAGGCGGAGACACTGACCCGCACCGGCGCCGGCTTCACGGTGACCAGCGACCGGGGTCAGAGCGTGGACTGCCGCGCCGTGATCATCACGGGTGGGATCGGCACCTTCACGCCCCGGCGGCTCCCCGCCGGCAACGAGTACGAGGGGCGCGGGCTGGCGTACTTCGTACCGCGGCCGGAGGCGTACGCCGACCAGGACGTGGTGATCGTGGGCGGCGGTGACAGCGCGTTCGACTGGGCGCTGGGGCTGCACCCGATCGCGCGCTCGGTGACGCTGGTGCACCGGCGGGCAGCGTTCCGGGCGCACGCCCACACCGTGGGCCAGGTGCGGGAGCTCGGGGTCGAGATCCTGGTCAACAGCCAGGTAAGCCGGATCAGCGGCAACGGTCGGGTGGCGTCGGTCGAGGTCACCAGCGGCGACGGCGAGACGCACCAGCGACCGGCGCAGGGCGTGATCGCCGCGCTCGGCTTCACCGCGAACCTCGGCCCGCTGCACGACTGGGGCATCGAGATCGCCGACCGCCGGCACGTCACGGTCGACACCACGATGAGCACCACGATCCCCGGGGTGTACGCCGCCGGCGACATCGCCGCGTACCACGGCAAGGTACGCCTGATCGCCGTCGGCTTCGGCGAGGTCGCCACCGCGGTGAACAACGCCGCCGTGCTGATCGACCCCGACGCGGCGCTGTTCCCGGGCCACTCGACCGACGCCCTGCCCGTACCAGCGTGAGAGGAGGCCACCGATGCCGTACGTGATCGCCGAGCCGTGCGTCGACGTGATGGACATGTCGTGCGTGGACGAGTGCCCGGTCGACTGCATCTACGAAGGCGACCGCAAGCTCTACATCAACCCCAAGGAGTGCATCGACTGCGGCGCCTGCGAGCCGGTCTGCCCGGTGGAAGCGATCACCCAGGACCGCCGGGTGAAGCCCGAGTACCGGGACTTCGTCGCGGACAACGCCCGCTTCTTCACCGATCCGCTGCCCGGGCGCGGCGACCCGCTCGGGGTGCCCGGAGGATCGGTGAACCTCGGCAAGGTCGGCGTCGACACCGAGCTGGTCGCGGGGCTCTGAGCGTGCTGGACGGACACCTGCTGATCGACGCGCACGTACACGCGGCGCGGCTGCCGACGCTGCGGCCCGCATGGGTGCGCTGGGCCGAGGAGTTCGGCCGCAACCACCCCTGGCCCGACCTGTACGACGCCGACGGCACGCTGGTCCCGGCGCGGGTCGACGCGTACTTCGAGGCGGAGGGGGTGGACGCGGCGCTGCTGTTCTGCGAATACAGCCCGAAGACGACCGGCGAGCAGCCGATCGAGGACGTACTGCCGCTGGTCAAGCACAACCCACGGCGGTTCCGCCCGGTCGCCAACCTCAACCCGCACCTGCACTACCCCACCGACACGGAGCTGACCCGGCAGCTGGAGCTGGGCGCGGTGGCGTTGAAGCTGCACCCGGTGCACGCCGGGTTCAGCCCGTCGGATCCGGCGCTCTACCCGGCGTACCAGGTGTGCCGGGAGGCGGGGATCCCGGTGATCGTCCACTGTGGCACCAGCAGCTTCCCCGGCGCCTCCAACAAGTACGCCGACCCGATCCTGCTGGACGACCTGCTGCGGGACTTCCCGGACCTCCAGGTCGTGCTCGCTCACGGCGGTAGAGGCTGGTGGTACGACGCCGCCGCGTCGCTCGCACTACAGCGGGACAACGTGTGGATCGAGCTGTCCGGGCTGCCGCCGAAGAAGCTGCCCGAGTACTACGCCCGGTTCCCGCTGGCCCGGCTGGCCCGCAGGTTCATCTTCGGCACCGACTGGCCCGGCGTACCGGGGATCGCCCGCAACGCCCGTGCCGTCGCCGCGCTGGGGCTCGACGACGACACGGTGTCGCTGGTGCTCGGCGGCAACGCGCTCCGGGTCTACCCCGCCCTGCGCGACCTCGGCAGCTGAACAACCTGGTCAGGCCACGATGCCGAGTGCCCGGATCCGGCTGTAGAGGGTGGTACGGCTGATCCCGAGCCGCCCGGCGGTGTGCACCTTGTTGCCCCGGCAGGCGCGCAGCGCGGCGAGGATGGCGTCCCGTTCGGCCTGCTCCAGGGTGCTGAGCCGGCGGGTACGGGCGCTGATCTGGTACGCCTCTGGCAGGTCCCGTACGGTCACGTCGCCGGTGCTACGGCGCCGGCGCACGTCGCGTACCACCGCGTCGAGCTCCCGGAGGTTGCCGGGCCAGGGGTGGCTGGCCAGCGCCTCCAGGGCACTCGCGGTGAACCGCAGGCTGGGGTCGGCGCCGGAGCTGGCGAGCAGCGACGTGATCAGCCGCGGCAGCTCGTCGATCCGGTGCCGCAGCGGCGGCACCTCGATCCGTTCCACGCAGTGGGCGGCGAGGCTGGCCTGCGCTTCGCCGAGCTGATCGACGGCGGTGCTGGTCAACGCCGCCCAGGCCGGCTGCGCTTCGAGCAACCGTGCGGCGCGCAGCGCGGTGCTCGCCGGCAGCAGGTGTACGTCCTCCAGCGCCGTGATGCCGCCCGGCTCCCGCAGCGACCCGGCCAGCCGGCTCAGCCACACCGGTGGGCCGAGCTCCGTCAGCTGGGTGGCCGAGAGCTCCCGGACCGGCTCGCCGCCGGCCAGCTCGCGTACCACGGTGGTACGGCCCGACCCGGGCTCGCCGGTGACCATGACCGACAGCCGCTGATCCCGGATCCGGCCCATGGTGTCGTCCCGGGAGGCGGTACGCCGGCCCGGTGCCCTTCCCGGTGCCTCGTCCAGCTCGAACAGCACGCCGCCGCCACCGCCGGGGATCCGCTCGAAGCCGACCCGTACGGTGGCGCCGCAGGCCAGCGGTACGTCCCGCTGGTGCCGCCGGTCGTCGCGTACCTCCGAGGAGAGCGCGCGGAGTACGGCGTGATCGGAGGCTTCGAGCAGGTCGACGGCGGGCGGGTTGGCCAACACCACGCCGTCGCCGAGCACCAGCACCGGACGGGTACGTCGCCGTACCGCGGCCTGGTAGCTGGCGAGCATCCGGTGCTCGGCCACCCGGGAGCCTTCCAGCAGCCGGGTCTCGATGTCCCGGGCCGCCCGGATCAGGAACGGCGCCAGCAGCGGGTTGTCCTCCTCCGCCAGGCACGTGATGTCGAGGACCCCCTCCAGCCGGTGCGTCACCGGGTGCTGGATCGGGTGCCCGTAGCAGGAGAACTTCTTGAACGACTCGAGGTAGTGCTCGTCGCCGTGCACCGCGACGCCGCGGCGGATCTCGTACGGCGTGGCGATCGAGTTGGTGCCGGTCATCTCCTCGCTGAACAGCCGGCCCTGCACCGCGCCGGTGTGCTCCATCGCCGCCTCCACCCGCTTCTCGCCGTACCGGAGGCCGACGATCCGGGAATCCCGGTCGGCCAGGATCACGCAGAACCGGGTCTGCTCCAGGGTGCGGGCCATGTCGTCGAGCACCGGGTTGGCGGCGACCATCAGCCGGCTGGCGGTGTCGATGCCGGAGAGGCTGATCCGGCCCAGCGGGGCGTACGGGTCGAGCCCGCTCAACTGGGAACGCCGCCACGACGAGGCGATCTCCGGGCGTAACCCAGAGCTCGCCTCCTCGACGTCCACGGGACGGACCACGATAGCCAGCGTCCGCTGCTGCCGTACAAAAGTCAACGGTTTGTAAACGACGCGTTGCAGGAAAGTAGCAGGTTGGCACTCAGATCCCGGTCAGCGGAACCACAACGTGTTACAAGCTGTTGACGTATCACGAGAAAGTTGTAGAGTCTCCCGCATCCTGGCCGGTCGCGGACCGGCCTGTGATCAAGGAGGAACTCGTCATGGGTGTGTCACCCGGTGCGTCGCGCACGTTCCGCGCCAGGTCCGTCGTCGCCGGCCTGGTGCTCACCGCTCTCGCGCTGTCCGGCTGCGGCGGCTCCAGCCTCGGCCAGCCGGGCGGTGGACAGGCCGGTGGTGCGGTGAAGCTCGGCCTGGTGGTGCCGCTGTCCGGGGTGTACGCGCCGCTCGGCGAGGACATGCGCAACGGCTTCCAGCTCTACCTCGACGAACACGACGGGAAGCTGGGCGGCCGTACCGTCGAGCTGGTCACCGCCGACGAGGGCGACGGTCCGCAGACCGGCGTACCGGCGGCCCAGAAATTGGTGACCCAGGACCAGGTCGCGGCGGTCACCGGCATCGTCAGCTCCGCCGTCGCGCTGGGGGTACGCGACTTCTTCGACGAGTCCCAGGTGCCGTTGGTGATCGCCAACGCCGGCGCCGACGCGATCACCGGGGCGCAGAAGTCCGACTACATCTGGCGTACCAGCTTCTCCAACGGCAAGGTCAGCGGCGCGCTCGGGCCGGCGGTCGCCGAGGAGGCGAAGGGCGGCGTCTACCTGATCGCCGCCGACTACGCCGCCGGCAAGGAGATGATTGCCGGCTTCAAGAAGACCTTCGAGGCGGCCGGCGGGAAAGTCGCCGGCGAGAAGTACACGCCGTTCGGCAAGACGCAGGACTTCCAGCCGTACCTGTCGGCGATCCGCAGCTCCGGCGCGTCGGCGGTGTTCAGCTTCTACGCCGGCGCCGAGGCGGTCAGCTTCGTCAAGCAGTACGAGCAGTTCGGCCTCGCCAAGAAGGTCCCGCTGTACGGCACCGGATTCCTCACCGAGGGCGGCGTACTGAAGGCGCAGGGCGCGGCCGCGGCGGGCGTGAAGACCTCGCTGCACTACTCCACGGAGCTGGACACCCCGCGCAACAAGGCGTTCGTCGCCGCGTACCAGAAGGCGTACCAGAGCCCGCCCACGGTGTACGCGGTGCAGGCGTACGACGCCGCCGCGGTGCTCGACAAAGCGCTGGCGACGGCGTCCGGCGACGACGGCAAGGCGCTGGTCGAGGCGCTCGGCAAGGTCGGGCCGATCGACAGTCCGCGCGGCCAGTGGCGGTTCGACGGCAGCCACGACCCGGAGCAGCCGTACTACCTGCGTGAGGTACGCGGCAGCGGCAGCGCCGTGGTCAACGCGGTCATCCGCGAGCTGACCTAGGCGGTGGCGATGCTGGTGGCATGGCTGGACGCGAACCTGGTGAGCCTGCTCAACGGGCTGGCGCTCGGCTCCCTGCTGTTCGCGATCTCGGTGGGGCTGTCGCTGGTCTTCGGGATGATGGACGTGCTCAACCTGGCGCACGGCGCGGTGTACCTGGTCGGCGGGTACGTGGCCGTCGCGCTGGTCACCGGCAGCGGCAGCATCGCGGCGTTCGTGGCGGCGGTGCTGGTCGCGGCCGGGGTGGGGGCGCTGCTCGGCGGCATGCTCGCCGGGATGGCCCAGGCGGCGCCGCGCCACCTCGACCAGGCGCTGCTCACCCTCGGCGTCGCGCTGGTGGTCGCCGACCTGCTGGCCGCGGTGTTCGGCACCGATGTCCAGTCTGTGCCCGCGCCAGCGCCGGTCGCCGGCGGGGTGGAGGTGCTGGGGCAGACGTACCCGGCGTACCGGCTGCTGGTGATCGGGTTCGGTGCCGTACTCGCCGCGGCGGTCTACCTGATCGTGGAGCGCAGCAAGCTCGGCGCGGTGGTACGCGCCACCGTCGCCGACCGCGCCATGGTCTCCGCGCTCGGCGTCAACACCCGGCTGGTGCTGGTCGGTGGCTTCGCCACCGGCGCCGCGCTCGCCGCGGTCGGCGGAGTGCTCGCCGCGCCGATCCTCGGGGCCCAGCCCGGGCTCGACGAGAAGGTGCTGCTGCTGGCGCTCGTGGTGGTCGTGATCGGTGGCCTCGGCTCGGTACGCGGTGCGCTGCTCGGCGCCCTGCTGATCGGCCAGGTCCAGGTGCTCGGCGTGGCGCTGCTGCCCGAGTACGCCTCGTTCCTGCTGTTCGCGGCGATGGCGGCGGTGCTGCTGATCCGCCCGGCCGGGCTGCTGCCTGCTGCCACGGCGGTACGCGCATGACCGCTCTGGAGACAGGCGTGACCGCGCCGGCGCCCACGCCAGCCGTGGCTGGGCCGGCCAATGATGGGCGGGGCCGGCGGGTGGCCGGCGCGGTCACGCTGCTCGGACTGGTGCTGGCGCCGCTGGTGCTCGGCCCGTACCCGGTCTCGACGCTGACCCGGATCCTCGCGTTCGCCGTACTGGTGCTCAGCGTCGACCTGCTGACCGGGGTCACCGGGCTGCCGACGCTGGGGCAGGCGGCGTACTTCGGGGTCGGCGCGTACACCGCGGCGCTGGTCGGCATCCACGTCACCAGCGACGCCGTCACGCAGCTGTTGGCCGGCGTCGCGGCCGGCCTGGTCGCCGCCGGGGTCACCGGGTGGGTCGCGGTACGGGCCAAGGGGATCGTCTTCCTGATGCTCACCCTCGCGATCGGCGAGTCGGTGCACCAGGTCGCCGACGCGTGGTCCGTCGTCGGCGCCAGCAACGGGCTGGTCGGGATGCCGCCGGTCAGCCTGCCCGGATGGGGGCCGCTGCGCGCCGCCGGCTTCGTGTACTGGTGGGTGCTCGCGGGATTCCTGCTGGTGTTCGCCGCCGTGGCCCTGGTGGCCGCCTCCCCGTACGGCCGTACGCTGCGCGGCATCCGCGACAACGAGCCGCGGATGCGGGCGCTCGGCTACCGCCCGGCGCTGGCGAAGTTCGGCGTGTTCTGCCTCGCCGGCGCGGTCGCGGGCGCGGGTGGTGCGCTCTGGGTCGCCCAGGCCCGCTTCGTCTCGCCCGGAGACCTGGGCTTCGAGGTCGCCGCGCTGGCGCTGCTCAGCGTGGTCATCGGCGGTGCCGGAAGTCTCTGGGGCCCGTGCCTCGGCGCCGCCGTGGTGCTGCTGGTGCGCGACACGTTCTCCGGATACCTGGCCGGCCGCGGTGCGCTGCTGCTCGGGCTGCTGTTCATCGCCGTGGTCTATCTGCTGCCCCGTGGCGTGGCCGGGCTCGCGGTACGGCGTCGCCGTCGGTTGGCCCGACTCCGTACGGAGGCCCGATGACACCGATCCTGCGGTTGGACGGGCTGACCCGGTCGTACGGGTCTCTCACCGCGGTCGACCAGGTCGACCTGGATGTGGTGCCGGGCGATCGGCACGCCCTGATCGGGCCCAACGGCGCTGGCAAGTCCACGCTGTTCGCGACCGTGGCCGGCACGCTGCGGGCCACCGGCGGACGGATCCGGTTCGCGGGGCGCGATGTCACGTCGCTGTCGGAGTCGGCGCGCGCCCGGTTGGGGCTGGTGCGCACGTACCAGCACGCCAGTCTCTTCCTGCAGTGCACGGTGCTCGACAACGTCGCGCTGGCGGTGCAGCGGGTGCACCGGGCCTCGCTGCGGCTGGACCGGCCGGCACGCCGGTTCCGGCAGGTCACCGGCCTCGCCGAGCGCCACCTGGCGGCGGTCGGGCTCGCCGATCGGGCAGCCGACCCGGCCGCGGCGCTCTCCCACGGCGAACGGCGGCAGCTGGAGGTGGCGATGGTGCTCGCCACCGAGCCGTCGCTGGTGATGTTCGACGAGCCGACCGCCGGGATGTCCGCCGCCGAGACGGAGCGGTTCGTCCAGCTGCTTGCCGGACTGCCGGACGCGCTCACTGTACTCATCGTGGAACACGACCTGGATGTGGTGTTCCGGCTGGCCAGCCGGGTGACCGTACTGCACCTGGGTCGGGTGCTCGCCTCGGGAACACCCGAGCAGATCCGCGCCGACGAGTCGGTGCAGCGCGCCTATCTCGGCGCCGCGAACACCGAGGAGCTGTTCCATGGCTGACCTGCTCGCCGTCACCGGCCTGCGCGCCGGGTACGCCGGCACCACCGTGCTCGACGGCGTCGACCTGAGCGTGCCGGCCGGCTCGGTGGTGGCGCTGCTCGGCCGCAACGGAGCGGGGAAGAGCACCTTCGTACAGGCGGTGATGGGGATGCTCACCCCGTACGCCGGGAGCGTGCTCGTCGGCGGCCGGGAGCTCGCCGGCGCCGCGGCGCACGTGGTGGCGCGGCACGGGGTGGCGATCGTGCCGCAGGGGCGGCGGGTGTTCGCGCCGCTCACCGTCGAGGAGAACCTGCGGATCGCGGTCGGGCGGCGGCGAGGAGCCTGGACCATTCCCCGGGTGTACGAGCTGATGCCGCGGCTCGCCGAACGGCGTACCAACCGGGGCGACCAGCTCTCCGGCGGCGAGCAGCAGATGCTCGCGATCGGGCGGGCGCTGCTGGGCAACCCGCGACTGCTCCTGCTCGACGAGCCCTCGGACGGGCTGGCGCCGGCGGTGGTCGATCAGGTGGCGTCGGTGCTGACCGACCTCCGGGCCGAGGGCATCTCGCTGGTGCTGGTGGAACAGGATCTGCACCTGGCGTTCCGGCTCGCCGACGAGGTGGCGGTGATGCAGAAGGGCCGGATCGTGCACCGCTGCGCCACGGCGGACTTCCGGCGGGACCGCGACCGGGCACACGCCCTGCTCGGCGTGGCGTGAGTCGCCGCCGGCCGCACCGCCGCGCCCGGCCCACCGGGCCCGAGACAAGCGGCGGTCTTACCTTGCGGTGTCCGCCACCAGGCGGCAGTGCGCTTCGGCTTCTGCTCGTAGCAGGTCGTGCGCCTCGGTGAAGAGGTCGTGGACCTCTCTGCCCACCCAGTCCTGGGGGGCCAGCTCCGGCGGCAGGTCGGGGTCGTCGAAGAGGGTCAGCCGGTAGTCGTGCACCAGCTCCGTACGCTCCCGCAGCGCCCCGGCGCCGACCGGTGGCGCCGCCCGGTAGCGGGCCAGCAGGGCGCGGTACGACTCTCGTTTCTTCAGCAGGTTCTTGTGCTGGTCCTCGAGATCCCAGCACCGTCGCGCCATGTCGAGGTCCGCGGCGGCGCCGTGGGAACGGGCGGTGAGCAGGTCGAGCCGTACGGAGGTCTCCTGCTGCAGGGCGCGGGCCACCTCACCGAGCCGGTCGTGCGGGGAGATCCAGGTGGCGGGGGCGAGCATGCCGAAGCCGAGCCAGCGCAGGCTCTTGCGTACCCGTTCCCGGGCGGAGCGGTCGGACTCAGGCACCCGGTAGATCGCCATCCGCCACTGCCGGTCCCAGGCGCCGGGTTCCCGGTGGAAGATCCGCCGGCGGCCCTCGTCGAGCAGTTGCCAGCTGCGGTCGTTGAGGGCGTACACGGTGCTGCGGCCGTCGCGGCGGGTGTCCAGCCAGCCCTCCTTCTTCAGCCGGGTCATCATGACTCGCGCCGTGGCCTCGGGGATGCCGAACTCGGCGAGCAGGTCGACCACGACCCGCAGCGGCGCCTCGCCTCCGAGGTAGCGGAGGTAGTCGCCGTACAGGTCGAACACCAGAGAACGGGGCTTCACGTGGGTCATCCTAGCGACGAGCGCACCCGTACCATAGGCTTAATTGTTTCAAGTTCTTGACGACCGTCTCGCAACATGACCTACTATGGGGCATGAGCAGGACCAGCACCTCGACCAACACCCCGCTCGACCAGCTGTACGCCGACTTCGCCGGCGCCGGCCTGATCCCGCTGTGGACCCAGCGGGACGATCTGATGACCACCAGCCCGCGGCCGGCGGCCGTACCGGCGCTGTGGCGCTGGTCCACCCTGTATCCGCTGGCCGAGCGGGCTGGCGAGCTGGTCCCGGTGGGGCGCGGCGGCGAACGGCGCGCGATCGCGCTGGCCAACCCCGGCATCCCGGGCCGGCCGTACGCCACCCCGACGCTGTGGGCCGCGATCCAGTACCTCGGGCCCCGCGAGACGGCTCCCGCGCACCGGCACACCCAGACCGCGTTCCGGTTCGTGGTCGACGGGGAAGGGGTGTGGACCAATGTGGACGGTGACGCGGTGGCGATGCGCCGCGGCGACCTGCTGCTGACGCCAAGCTGGCACTTCCACGAACACCAGAACACCACCGACCACCCGATGGCGTGGATCGACGGACTCGACATCCCGCTGGTGAGCCAGCTCGACGCGGGGTTCTTCGAGTTCGGCCCGGACGAGCTGGGCACCACCGCGACGCCGGACCGGTCACGCAGCGAGCGGCTCTGGGGCCATCCGGGGCTGCGCCCGGTCTCGGCCGCCTCGCAGGACGCGCCGAACTCGCCGCTGATGGCGTACCGGTGGGAACACACCGACGCGGCGCTCGCCGCCCAGCTGGAGCTGGAGGCGGACGGGTACGCCGGGGTCGTGGAGCCGGGCCACGCCGCCGTACGGTTCGTCAACCCGACCACCGGGCGGGACGCGCTGCGGACCATCCGTACCGAGCTGCACCGGCTCCGGGCCGGCACGACGACAACGCCGGTACGGGTGGTCGGCTCCGCGGTGTGGCAGGCGGTCGAAGGCTCCGGAGTCGTCGACGTCGGGGACCAGCGGTACGACGTCGAGAAGGGCGACCTGTTCGCTGTACCGTCCTGGGCGCCGTTGAGCATCGAGACTGGCGACGGCCTGGACGCCTTCCGGTTCGGCGACGACCCGGTGTACGAGGCGCTCGGCCTCGCCCGCACCGAGCGCCTCGCCGGTGCGGAGGGCTCGCGGTGAAGCTGGCCACGATCCGCACCGGCGCCGGCACCCGGGCGGTACGCGTCGACACCGACACCGCGGTCGAGCTGGGGTACGCCGACCTGGTGGACGTGCTGCGTACCCCCGACTGGCAGGGCTGGGCGGCGACAGCGGACGGGCCGCGGCACCGGCTCGACGGGCTCGACTACGCCCCGGTGGTGGTCGCCCCCGAGAAGATCATCTGTGTCGGGCTCAACTACCGCGGCCACATCCTGGAGATGGGCCGGGAGCTGCCGACGCATCCGACGCTGTTCGCGAAGTACGGCCGCGCGCTGATCGGCGCGTACGACGAGATCGCGCTGCCCGCGGGCTCCGAGTCGGTGGACTGGGAAGCCGAGCTCGGAGTGGTGATCGGCGCCGAGGTACGCCACGCCTCACCCGAGCAGGCCCGGGCCGCGATCGCCGGCTTCACCGTGGTCAACGACGTGACCGTACGGGACTGGCAGTACCGCACCGCGCAGTGGCTGCAGGGCAAGACGTTCGAGGCCACCACACCGGTCGGGCCGTGGCTGGTCACCGACCCGGTCGGCGAGCCGGTGTCGTACCCCCTGAGCTGTCAGGTGGACGGCGACGTGGTGCAGAAGGCCGACACCGCCGACCTGGTGTTCGGGCCGGCGGCGCTGGTGGCGTACCTCTCGGAGATCATCACCCTGGCCCCCGGCGACCTGATCGCCACCGGCACCCCGGGCGGGGTGGGGCATGCCCGTGAGCCGCGCCGCTACCTGCAGGATGGCAGTGAGCTGGTGACCCGGATCGAGGGCATCGGCGAGTGCCGAAACAGCTGCCGGAGGCGGTGACGATGCGGATCGCGTGTGTCGGCGGCGGGCCGGGCGGGCTGTTCCTGGCGACCCTGGTGAAGGCGGCCGACCCGACCGCCGAGGTCACCGTGTACGAGCGCAACCGCGCCGACGACACGTTCGGGTTCGGGGTGGTGTTCTCCGACGCCACGCTCGCCGGCATCCACGCCGCCGACCCGGTGCTGCGCCGCGCGCTCGCCGACCACGGCGTGCACTGGGACGCGATCGAGGTACGGCTCAAGGGCGAGCGGCACCGCTGCGGCGGCAACGGGATGGCCGCGATCGCCCGCAAGACGCTGTTGCAGCTGTTGCAGGAACGGGCCCGCGAGGTCGGGGTGGAGCTGCGGTTCCAGACCGGCGTGGAGCTCGACGACCTGGCCGGCTACGACCTGGTGGTGGCGGCGGACGGGGCGCACTCCCGGATCCGGGACCAGCTCGCCGACGTACTGGAGCCGTCGGTGGAGACCGCAACCGCGAAATTCATCTGGTTTGGTACGACGTACCCGTTCGACGGTCTGACGTTCGTGCACGAGCGGGGGCCGCACGGGGTGTTCGCGGTGCACGGCTACCCGATCGGCCCGAAGCTGAGCACCTTCATCGTGGAGACCGACGAGGAGTCGTGGCGCGCCGCCGGGCTGGACGAATTCGACGTGACGCAGCCGCCGGGGCCGAGCGACCTGAAGACCAAGGCGTACCTGGAAAAGTTGTTCGCGGATCAGATCGACGGGCACCCGTTGCTGGTGAACAACTCGCGGTGGGGAAACTTCCGCACCCGGCGTACGGCGACCTGGCACCACGGCAACGTGGCGCTGCTCGGGGACGCGGCGCACACCGCGCACTTCTCGGTGGGCTCCGGCACCAAGATGGCGATGGAGGACGCGGTGGCGCTCGCCGCCGCGCTGCGCGAGCACCGGGGCGACCTGGACGCGGCGCTGCCGGCGTACCAGGCCGCCGCCCGGCCGTCGGTCGACAAGATCCAGCTCTCGGCGCGGCCCAGCCTGTCCTGGTGGGAGCACTTCGGGCGCTACCACGACGCGCTGCCGCCGTGGCAGTTCGCGTACCACTTCCTCACCCGCAGCATCAGCGGCCGCAAGCTGGCGACCCGGGATCCCGGGTTCGTGGCGGCGGCCCACAAGGCGTGGCTGGCCGAGTGGGGGAGCGAACCGCTGGACAGCCCGTTCCGGGCCGGCGGGATCTCGCTGCCGGGTCGCCGGGTCACCGTCGTGCCGTCCGGCGACCACGCGCGGCTGCGTACCAGCGGCGTCGAGCTGTTCCGTACGCCGCCCGGTGACTCCGTGGACCGGCCGTGGGGGCTGTGGCTGGAGGCGCCCGACACCGAAGCGGGGCTGCCCCCGGTGCTGGCGCGGCTGCGCGGCGCGCTGCGCGATCGCCCGGAGCTGGTCGGGATCCACGGCGGTTCCGGGTTGACCCGTACGTTGCTGTCCGAGGAGGCGCGGCTCGCCGGCGGGACGCCCACGCTGATCCTCGACAACGACCTGACCCGCGATCAGGCCGAGACCGTCGTGCTGTCCGGACGCGCGGACCTGGTCGGTACCTGGAGCCCTGGACGCAGTGATCACCCGTAGGGAGACGTGATGGCCAGCCCGATCGCCGATGGTGTCGTCCCCTGGCCCGACGACGCCGTCGCACGCTACGTCGCCGCCGGCTACTGGGAGGGGCGCCCGCTCGGCTGGCACCTCTGGCAGCAGGCCGACCTTTCCGCCGGCCGCCTCGCGGTGGTGGACGGCGAGACCCGGCTCAGCTACCGGGAGCTGGCCGCGCGGGCCGATGCCGCGGCCACCCGGCTGACCGGGCTCGGGATCCGACCCGGCGACCGGATCGTGGTGCAGCTGCACAACGACTGGGAGTTCGTGGTGCTCACCCTCGCCTGCCTGCGGTCCGGGATCGTGCCGGTGATGGCGCTGCCGGGACACCGCGGGCACGAGCTGACGTACCTCGCCGAGCACTCCGAGGCGGTGGCGATCGCGGTGCCGGACGAGCTGCGCGGCTTCGACCACCAGGAGCTTGCGCACCAGGTCGCCGGCAAGGTCGCCGGTCTGGCGCACGTACTGGTGGCCGGAGAGCAGGTACGCGACGACAGCGCCGACCTGCGTCAACTGTGCGCTCCAGCGACCACAGTGGACAGAGCCCGGTGGGACGCCGACGCGCCGGACAGCCGGGACGTGGCGGTGTTCCTGCTCTCCGGCGGTACGACGGGGCTGCCGAAGCTGATCGCACGTACCCACGACGACTACGCGTACAACGCCAAGCGCAGCGGGGAGGTCTCCGGGCTCGGCCCCGACACCGTGTATCTGGTCGCCCTGCCCGCGGGGCACAACTTCCCGCTCGCCTGCCCCGGGATCCTCGGCACCCTGCTGGTCGGCGGCACCGTGGTGATGCTGCCCAGCCCCGAGCCGGTCCGCGCGTTCACCACCATCGAAACCGAACGCGTCACCCACACCGCCGCCGTACCCGCGGTGGCGCAGCGCTGGCTCGACCAGTACGACGCCGGCCGGTGGGACGTCTCCTCGCTGCGGGTGCTGCAGGTCGGCGGCGCCCGGCTCCCCGAGGAGGCGGCCCGCCGGGTACGCCCCACGCTCGGCTGCACCCTGCAGCAGGTGTTCGGGATGGCGGAAGGGCTGCTCAACTACACCCGCCTGGACGACCCGTACGAGGTCATCGTGACCAGCCAGGGCCGCCCGATGTGCCCGGACGACGAGATCATGCTGGTCGACGAGCGGGACCGCCCGGTGCCGGTGGGGGAGCCGGGTTCGCTGCTCACCCGCGGCCCGTACACCCCGAGGGGTTACTACCGGGCGCCGGAGCAGAACGCGCGCGCCTTCACGCCGGACGGGTGGTATCGCAGCGGGGACATCTGCCGGCTGCTCCCGAGCGGGAACCTGGTGGTCGAGGGCCGGGACAAGGACATGATCAACCGCGGCGGGGAGAAGATCTCCGCGGAGGAGATCGAGAACCTCGCGTACCAGCTCGGCTCCGTGGCGCAGGCCGCCGCGGTCGCCATGCCCGACCCGGAGCTCGGCGAGCGGGTCTGCCTGTACGTGGTGCCGCGCCCCGGCGCCACCCTCACCCTCGACGACGTACGCGCCGCCATGGATGCCGCCGGGGTGGCCGGGTTCAAACTGCCCGAGCGGCTGGTGCTCTGCGAGGAGATCCCGACCACCAAGGTAGGCAAGATCGACAAGAAGGCGCTGCGCGCCGACATCGCCGCCCGACTCGAAGCGGGACGCTAGATGCGGCACGACCACCGGCGTACCCGGGAGTGGGTACGCACCGGCACCGACCTCTTCCTGCGCCAGCTGGACGGGCTCTCCGACCCCGACCTGGCGCTGCCGTCCCGGCTGCCCGGGTGGAGCCGGGCGCACCTGGCCGGACACCTCGCCCGCAACGCCGAGGCGCTGACCCGCCTGGTGCACTGGGCGGACACCGGCGTCGAGACCCCGATGTACGCCAGCCCCGAGCAACGCGCCACGGAGATCGAGCAGTCGGCGCAGCTGCCGCCTCCAGAGCTGCGCGACGACGTACGTGCCACCGCCCGCCGCCTCGACCAGGCGATGGCCACACTGGACACTCCCGCGAGCCGCGGAGCGGCAAACCCCTGGGACGCGGAGGTACGCAGCGCGAAAGGTCGCCTGATCCCCGCCGCCGAGATCCCCTGGATGCGGGTACGCGAAGTCTGGCTGCACGCCGTCGACCTCGGCACCGGTGTCACCGCCGCGGACCTGCCGGCGGAGCTGGTGGACTGCCTGCTCGACGATGTGACCGGCGGTTTCGCGGGGCGCGAGGACGTACCGGCGCTGGTGCTGACCGCCACCGACCGCGCCCGTACCTGGCGGGTCCCCGGGGAGGACCCGATCGCGGTCAGCGGCTCCGCCGCCGTACTCGCCGGCTGGCTGGTCGGCCGGGACGACGGTCGCGACCTTCAGGTAGCCGGCCGCCTGCCCACCATCCCGCCCTGGCTCTGAATGACCCGGCCCTGACCAGCGTTTCCGCTGGTCAGGGCCGTGGGCCGAGGGTGGTTCAGGCGCGCGCGGCCGCCACCTCGGGTGCCGCCGTGGAGCCGGACTCCGACTTCTGCGGGAGCCGCATCGAGATCGCGGCGGCGATGGTGGACACCAGCCCGACACCACCGCAGATCCACCACACCATCTCGCCGATCTGCTGGTACGCCAGCACACCGATCATCGGGCCCAGCGTGTACCCCAGCCAGAACGTCGACATGCCCGCGCCCAGGTACCGGCCCTCGGCTCCCGCCGGGGCCACCTTCACCGGCCAGGCGAAGATGGACGGGGCGCCGATGATCTGCCCGGCGATGCCGAGGAATCTGGCCGCGAGGATGATCAGCAGGCCACCCGGCAGCGCGAACATGGCCAGTCCGAGACTGAGGATCAGCAGGCCCAGGCTGCCCGGGAGCCACGACCGCCACTTCTGGGTGTAGCTGGTGACCCACAGCTCGCACGTCATCACGAGCGCGCCGGAGATCAGGAACATCGTGCTGTAGACCACGGTCGGGTAGCCGCCGTCCGCCAGCCAGAGCGGCAGCACCGCGTAGTACTGCACGTGCACCAGCGCGTTGGTGAAGAACGCTGCCAGGAACAGCATGTACCTGCTGTCGCGCAGCATCGTCAGGTAGCCGACCTTGCTGTCCGTCGCCGCCGCGGCCTCGGTCTCGGCCTTG
This sequence comes from Micromonosporaceae bacterium, assembly GCA_050701635.1. Taxonomy (GTDB): domain Bacteria; phylum Actinomycetota; class Actinomycetes; order Mycobacteriales; family Micromonosporaceae; genus WHSM01. The sequence continues at coordinate 20,259 of JBOGDF010000022.1, forward strand.
CCGGCGGTCTCCCGGCGCGGCAGCAGGAACAGCGCGATCAGGGAGTACGCCAAGGCGGTGGCGCCGTCCAGCCACAGCAGCAGGTCCCAGGAGATGGTGATCAGCCAGGCACCCACCAACGGCCCCGCCATGATGCCGCTGTTCAGCGCGAACCGGTTCATCGCCATCACCATCACGTGCCGGGACGGCGGGGTCAGCGCGGTGAGCAGGGCCGCCGACGCGGGCCGGTTCGCCTGGGTCATCATGCCGGCGAGGGCCACCGCCACCAGGATCGCGGGGTAGTAGCCGAGCAGGCTGACGGCCATCACCATCACCGCCGACGTACCCATGGAGATCGCGATGGTCAGCCGGGGTCCGAGCCGGTCGGACAGGCCGCCGCCGAACAGCAGCCCGAGCACCGCGCCCGCCCCGTACGCGCCGAGGGCGTAGCCTCCCTGCGCCTCGGTGAATCCCCGGTGCACCAGGTAGAGCACCATGAAGATCTGCAGGGCGTACCGGATCGGGGCGTAACACAGCAGTGAGAAGTGGGCTCCGGTGACCTCGGTCCGTGCGTAGTCCAGCCCGGTCACCCGCATGGTCAGTCGTCCCTGATGGACGTACGCCAGGGTGAAGCCGATCCTGCGGTCTCCGTCGAAGCACTGGAACACCACCGCCTGGCCGGCCAGTTCGCCCCGGGCGCAGCCCCGCAGATACCCGGCGTGCAGCTCGTCGGGAATGTCGACGCCGTGGTGCCGCTGTACGTTGCCGAGCAGCGGAGCGAGCTGGTCCACGTACGGTTCCAGCCCGGTGATCTCGATCCGGCAGCCGCTCTTGGCGAACCGCCGCAGGTCCCGGTGTACGTGCTTGCGGCGGTTCTTCGACAGCCCGGCCAGGTAGCCGTCGAAACTGTCGAAGGTGATCGGCAGCTCGCACCGGAAGCCGGTCAGCGCCGGCACCGTGCCGGTGATCAGCGCCGCCATCCGGCGGGCGTCCCCGGTGCCGAGGTACATCATCGCGGCGCTGCCGTAACCGTTCGCCGTCGCCTCTTCGGTCGCCAGCTCCGCCACAGCGGCGTACCCCTCGTCGGTGGTGGCGAGGATGCCGTTGCTGTAGCCGGAACGGGCCCCGATCACCAGCTGCGGCTCCCACGCCACCGGGTCGGTGTCGGGAGCCAGCACCTGGTGCGGGTCGTACAGCGGGTTGGTCGCGCGTTCGATGGTGTAGAGGTTGAGGCCGGCCACCAGATTCCCGGCTCCGTCCCGTACCAACAGATTGCGTTCGGCGAAGCCGTCCACCCCGTGCAGCGCCGACAGCCAGGCATGGCTGAGGTAGAAGCCGGCTCCAGCGGCGGTCACCAGACCGTCCCACTCCTGGGTGTCCACCGCCGCCAGGTCGGTGGTCTCCTCGACCCTCATGTGCTCTCCTCCCCCGGGGCCGGGTCGGCCTGGGGCTCGGCCGGGCGGCGCAGCAGCACGTACCCGGCGGTGATTGCGAGACCTGCTGTCGCCAACACCGTCGACATACCGCCGCCCAGCAGGAACGCGCTCACCGCGACCAGCGCGACCACGCACAGCATCCGGGTCGGCAGATCGCTGAACAGCCGGAACGCGGCCAGGAACGCCGCGGCGTACACCAGCAGGATGGACGCCGCCACGAAGCCCACCAGGATCTGCTCGTCCTCGCCGAACGCGGCGAGCACCGCGAAGTCGAGCACGTACCAGCCCCAGACGAACCACAACGCCGCCACCGGGGCGCCGGTACGCGGCGACACCCGCCCGATCCAGGCCGGGATCACCCGGTCCCGGGCCATCGCGTACGTCAGCCGGGAGCAACCGCAGACCCAGGCGTTGGTGGTGACGATGAGCAGCACCACGGCGAGGGCGGACCCGACCTTCGCGGCGGTCTCGCCGTGGCTGTGCCACAGCACCGCGTACAGCACCGCGGTCTTGTCGGTGGCCGCGGTCAACGGCACCACCAGCACCAGGGTCAGCGCCAGGGTGAGGTAGAGCCCTCCGATCACCAGGGGGGCCCAGACCGCCGCCCGCGGGTAGCTGCGCTTCGGGTCCCGTACCTCGTCGGCGATGTGCGAGACGTTCTCCCAGCCGAAGAACGCGAAGAAGCCGGCGAGCACCGCGGCGCCGATCGCGCCCCAGCCGTACGGCGCGAACGGGGTGAGCCGGTCCACGTCTGCGGCGGGCGACGCCACCGCCATCACCGCGACCACGCCCGCGATCAGCACGACCACCAGGGCGCCCTGCACCCGAGACGCCACCCCGATGCCCAGCAGGTTCAGCACCACCCCGATGCTCATCACCGCGAACGCGGCGAGCAGCATCGCGGAGTAGTCCTGCCAGCCCATCAAGGCAGCCAGATAGCGGGCCGCGGCCAGGCCGAGAATCGGGTTGGTGGTCCAGTTCAGCACCAGCAGCAGGAAGCCGATGGTGATCCCCGGCCGCCACCCGAACGCCCGTCGTACCAGGTAGCTGACCCCCGCCGAGTCCGGGTACGCCGCCGACAGCCGGGCGAACACTCCGGCGATCGGTAGCGCGGCGAGGGTCAGCAGAACCCACGCCACCAGCGACGCCGGACCCGCCGCCTGCATCGCGATCCCGGGAGCGATCAACATGCCGGCGCCGACCAGCGAGGAGAGGTAGTACACGACCAGGTCCCGGGTGCCGAGCACCCGGCGCAGCCCGTCCTGCTGGACTGTGGCCGTCATCGGGGCAGCTCTTCGATGACGGAGATCCCGGCCGCCCCGTCCAGTCGCTGGAAGTGCTCGGTGAGCCGGATCCGGCCGTCGGGAAGCACCTCGGGGTGGCTGGTGCACCGACCGGCCACCAGGTCACCGCTGGTCAGCCGATAGGTGTACGCGAGCTCCAGGTTTCCGTCGGCCGCCCGATGCCCCACCAGCCGGCCGAGACTGACCGAGGCTCCGGAGAACTCCGCCCACACCAGGTCGCCGTCCTGGTGGTAGTGGCCGGTGATGTCGGGATGCTCCACGGATTGGAACACCCGCTCGGCGTAGTCGATGGCTCTCGGGTCGGTCACGTTCAGGTCGGTCGTCATCTTCTTCTCACCCCCACGCGGTGCTCAGCAGTTCGTCCCGGAACCGGACCAGCTCGCGGTCGAACAGGGAATTGAGGACGATCGCGCCGCGTACCGGGAGCAGGGTCAGGTTGGTGGCCGCGATGCCGTGGCTGAACCGCGACAGGTACGGCGCGAACAGCCGGTGCCCGTTGGTGCCCTTCCACCGGACCGAGAAGTCGGCGTCCAGCACCACCTCTCCGTTGTCGTCGAGCTCCAGCCGCTCGCGCAGCTCGTCGTCGAACGGGAACGGCCGGGTACGCCGCCCGGTCGCCAGCACGACGTGCCGCGCGTGGTGCCGTTCGGCACCCCGGGAGGCGTTCACCCGCAGTTCGTACCCGCCGTCGGAGGCTTCGCCCGAGGTCACCGTACGGTCCGGCAGGATGGTCAGCGGGAACGAGCCGTCGGCCAGCATCCGGTCGTAGTTCAGTTGATAGATGCTCTGCAGTACGCCGGGGGTGATGGCGTCCTCGGTACGGGTCGCCTCGCCCACCAGCCGGCGCCGGGTCTCCGCGGAAACCTGCTGCAGGTACTCCAGGTACGCCGGGCGGTAGTGCTCGTTGGCCGGCGGCGAATCGTCGATCGGCTGGAACCACTGCCGCCTGCCGAACCATGCGATGTTCCGGAACCCGCCGCCGAGCAGGGCGAGCACACACTCCGCGCCGGTCTGGCCACCGCCGACCACCGCCACCGGGGCGTCCAGGTCGGCGCTCATCGGCTGCAGCCGCTCGGCCAGGCGCTCCGGTACGAATACCGAGTCTCCGAGTACGTCCTGGAAACCCTCGGGGACGTACGGCTCGGATCCCAGGCCCACCACCAGGTGCTGCGACCGGCCCACCAGCCGGTCCGCGCTGTAGACCTCGAAGCCTCGGTCGAAGCTCACCCGGTCCACCCGCACCCCGTACCGCACGTTCCCGAGCTGCTCACTGGCCCAGGCGAGGTACCGGTCGTACTCGACCCGGGGAATTACTCCGAACTGGGCGTTGAGCAGCCCGAACAGCCGCCCGCTGGTGACCATGTAGTTCAGGAAGGTGAGCCGGTGCTGCGGGTCCACGACGGAGACGAGGTCCTTCAGCCACGACGTCTGCATCCGTACCCCGGGCAACATCAGCTGGGGATGCCAGGACGGACCGGACGCCGCATCGAACAACACCATCTGGTCTGGCGCAGCACTCTCGAACAGCGCGGCCAGGCTCAGGTTGCCTGGTCCTGCGCCGAGCCCAATCGTGTGTGCGTCGACCGCTGTGGTCGCCTGGGTCACGTCAGCCTCCCCATAAGAGATGGATGTACGGCAGGGGTGTCCCGCCCGGACAAGGTCGCCAGCAGGTCGCGCGCGGCGACGGCGCTCGCGGCCAGCGCGGTCTTCGCCGCGCCGCCGCTGCCGCCCGTGAAGGTGTAGAGCAGCGTTCCGTCGTCCAGCACCGGGCGCAGCGTCAACCCGGACGGTTCGGTGTAGCAGTCGGCCGAGGTGACAACCCGGTGTGGCGACTCCAGCCGCAGCGCGGGGAACCGGCTCCGCGCCAGCTCCACCGCGCGGTGGTGCAACCCCTCGTCATCCGCGGTGGGCCGGTCCGGGTCGACGTCCCAGTCGGAGCTCGGCAGCCCGAGCGCGAGTTGTCCGTCCGGGCCGGGCCGGCCGTAGAGCCCGGTCGTCTCGTCCACGAAGCAGTACCGCGGAGCCCCGGTGGCCGGGTACCAGGCGTAGGTGATGACCTTCGTCCGGTACGGCGGCACCGGCAGGTCGCTGGCGGCCAGCAGATGGGGAGTCCAGCGACCGGTGGCGAGCACCACCGCGTCGTACCGGCGGGCCCGACCGTGCCACCGGCACACCACCTGGTCGCCGGCGGTCGCGACCTGATCGACCGGGCCGGGAATCCGCGGCACCTGCAGCCGCGCCAGTTCGGCGAGTACGGATCGGCGCAGCCGACCCGGCACGATGGCCCCGGCGCGCGGTTCCACTACGCCGACGCTGCGGTCCGGCAGCCCGGCGATGCCGTACCGGTGGGCCAGTTCGTCCGGGCCGGCGGTACGGGCGGCCCCGGACAGCCGGGTCATCAGCCGCCGCAGCCGGATGTCGGCATGATCCGGGGACTCGGCGTTGACGTACACAGATTCCAGCTCTTGCAGCCCGGCCCACGCGGCGAGCCGCCGGTTGGCGCGCAGTTCGGCGAGGCTGTCGGTGGCCAGCCGGCAGCTCGCGGCGTCCGACTCGAAGCCGCGCACCATGCCGAGTGAGACGTCGGTGGCGTCGCCAGCCTCCCGGCCGCAGACCAGGTCGAGCTCCAGGTGCTCACCCAGAGGTGCCACCGCCAGCCGCAGCCGCCAGGCCAGCAGGCTGCCGGCCAGGCCGCCCCCGATCACGCAGACTCTCATCCGGTCACCCCGCGTGGTCCGCGCCGGTGAACGCGGCGAGCAGCCGATCGGCACGAGCCGGATCGGCGGCGCGTCCCGCCAGGAGGCACCGCACCGCCAGCGGGGCGTCGAAACCGGCGAGGTCGACCGCGTGCTCGGCGCGGGCCAACTCCGCGGCGGCCAGCGGGTACGGCAGCACGGACACCTGTCCCGCCAGCACCGCGGTGGCCCACCGGGTGAATTCCCGGTACGCCGGCAGGTTGAAGTCACTCTGGTGTCGGTCCGGGCGATCCCAGCTCAGGTACAGCCGCACCAGCCCGGGGTCCTCCTGGTCCAGGAAGTCGCGCGCCCACACCGCGTGGTCCCGACTGGTGGAGAACTTCGCACCGGTGAGCCGGTAGAACTCGTTGACCACGAGACCGACCTTCTCGGCGGGCACCCCGAGCGCGTCGAGCAGGGCCGGGAACATGATCGCGTAGTAGAAGACGTTGTCGATGCCTTCGAAGAACCACAGCCGGTCCACGCCCTGCCAGGCCTTGGCGCAGGCTGCCATGGTCACCGGGTGCGTACGTACGGCGGTGTCGTCGACTGCCCGGGCCACACCGTACGCGTAGCCGAAGGCCATCTCCGCCCAGACGTCCAGCCGGTGTCCGGCGACCGGCCCCGCGGTCAGCTCGATCCCCCAGTCGGTCGGATAACTGAGCACCACGTCCGGCAGCCCCACGGCGAGGTAGTGCCGGATCAGCCGCCACACCCGGGGCGGCAGATCGGTACGGCTCCAGATCTCCAGCAGCCGCCCCCGGTACGCCTCCAGCCGCAGCACCGGCACCGGCTCCGGCAGCGGCCGGGGTACGCCGCCGCACCCGGTGCACGCGGCGTCGACCAGGTTCAGTGCGCTGGTGAAGGTGCCGCAGCCCTCGCAGGTGCCGCCGTTGGAGCCGGACCCGCATATGGCGCACGTACCCGCCACGTAGGCGTGGTGCATGGTGCGGTCGCACCCGTCGCACCGGGCCATCCGGGCGGGCTCCAGTGGCAGGTCCCCGGCATCGAGCAGGCCGGTGAACAGGTCGGTGACCGCCTGCCGGTATGGGGCGTCGGCGGCCGGTTCGATGATCACGTCGTAGTCGATCCGAGCGGCGTCGAAGGCGGATCTGGTCGATGTAGCCGGCCGCCACCGCTTCGACCGGCCGGTCCGCCGCCCGCGCCCTGGCGAGCACGTAGTTCTGGTAGTAGTCGAAGCCCGTCATCGTCACCACCCGCTGGCCGCGGGCTCTGGCCACCCGCGCCGCCACGTCCGCGGCCAGGTACGGGCCGGAGAGGTGACCCAGATGCAGCGGGCCGTTCGGCGTGGGTGGCGGCGTGACGATGACGGTCGCGCCGGTGCTGTCACCGGTCATCGAGGTCTCCCTGCCGATCTTCCCGCTGGTCCTGCGGGAGCCAGTAGACGCTGAGCACCACCAGGTCGGACTCGGCCGACGGATTGTGGATGACGTGCGGCTCCTCGCCCGGCGAGCACGATCAGCATCATGAACGGCGTCCACTGCCAGGTGATCACCAGCACGATCGAGATCATCGGGTGCTCGCTGACCCAGTCCGTGTTGCCGGCCCCGAACGGCGAGAGCGCCCAGTT
>JBOGDF010000023.1:0-27239 GCA_050701635.1 Micromonosporaceae bacterium
GCTACCACCCGGGCCTGGACCAGGCGCAGGTACGGCAGCGGCTGACCCTCACCGCCATCGAGTCCGGAGCCGCCGCCGGGGTGGTCGACCCGTACGCCGCCGTCGCCGACCTCGCGCCAGAGCGGGCCACCCGCACCCCCACCGCCAGGTACGGCTCGGTGGTGCTGCCCCGAACCCCCGGCACGGACCCGGCGATCCGGCGCGCCCTGTGGTACGCCGGCGCGCTGCTGCTGGTCACCCTCGCCGTGCTCGCGGCAGCGGCGGTGATCAGGAACCGCCGGCATCCGAGGGCCCGGTAACGGTCAACTCCGGCTTGTCGCAGGCCCATCCGTGGGGCCAACGGCTCTACTACGGCTGGCGGGCCGTGGGTCAGGTCACGTACGCACGAATGTCAAGTGGTGAACCACAGCTGCCCTCCAGGCGTTGAAGCGGCCATGGGTGCCACCCCGAACGCAGAGATGTGCCGCCCTTCCGCACAGGTTAAGGCCAGGACGTTTCGAGCGGGTACGCCCCGTTGGTGAACCGCAGCGCCAGGAAGCCGTTGTCCTGACACGTCACCCACAGCTGGTCGCCGACGAACCGCGGCGGCGAGGAGCACCAGTCGGCGGTCAGCTCGCCACCGAAGGTGTTCTGCGCGTGCTCCGAGCCGGCGAGTTGGTCCTGCTTGCCGACCTGCGCCGGCGGGTTGAAGTACCCGATCTCACGCGGCTCGGTGGGTTGGCGGATGTCGAAGACACGTACCCCTGACTGGAAGTATCCGCAGGCCAGGGCGGTCGGGTCGATCGGCCGGTCCACGTCGCAGTAGTGGCCCTCGTACCCGAAGCCGCCGGTGCCAGCGGTGTCGGCGGCGCGGACGTCGGCGTACTGCGGCTGGTGGATCTCCAGCTTCAGTTTGGACACCACGCGCGGTACGCCCTCGTCGGCGATGTCGATGATCCGGGCCGCCCCGGCACCGCTCTCGTCGACGAACACCAGGTACGGCCGGCCCCCGTACGTGACCCGTACGGCGTGCTGCCCGATCGCGCCGTCGGTCCAGTGCGCGCTGCCGACCTCGGAGATCTGCGGCGCGAGCCGGCGGGCCTGCACCTGGCTGACGTCGAAGATCGTCACGCCGTTGTTGTCGAAGCTGTGGACCTGCCCGCCCGTGAACAGGCCGGCGGCGTTGCCGATCTCGGCGATGTAGAGCCGGTTGCCGTCGTCGCTGACCGACAGGCCGTGGTTGATGGTGCCGGTGCTGCCGGTGTACGCGATCTTCGGCTGCGCCGGGTTGCTGGTGTCGATCGCGGTGATGATCCCCGCGTTGAGCCCGGCGGCCCAGTAGGTCTTCCCGTCCGGCGCCCAGTTGCCCTCGTGTCCCAGCACGTTCGCCGGCACGGTGAGGTCGTCGCTCGACACCGAGTTGAGCAGCCGCGGGTGCGCGCAGTCGGACTTGATGTCGTACACGTCGAAGAACGCCGTGCCGTTGCCGACCGGTTCCGGGGCGAACACCGCGGCGAGCAGGCCTCGCGCCGGGTTGACCTTCAACGACTCCCAGGTGCCCCGCATCGCGGGACTGGTCAGATTCGTGCTCAGCCGGGGATGCGCTGGGTCGGACACGTCGATCACCTGGACTCCGGGGGAGTCCGCCTGGCTAGGGAACCGGGTCGACAGGTACGCGCAGGTGCCGTACGACTGGCTCACCCACGATGATCCCTCACCCTGGTACTGGCCGAGTAGTTCTAGGTTGCACCGGTACCCCTGGGCGCTGCGGCCGCTCTGCCGGTCGGCCAGCGGCACCTGACCCTGTACCCCGGTCTCGGGCGACGATCCCGGCCCGCAGTCGGCGCGCGGCACCGGTCCTTCGAACGCCACCGCCGCCTCCGGCGACAGGCGCGGCAGGCTGACGGAGAAGGCCTTCGCGGTCCCGGCCCCGAGCAGGACGGCGACGGCGGCGAAGACGATGATCAGGTCGATTCGACGATGGCGCATCAGGCGACCTCCGGAGAAATCCCCCGATCCACGACTTGCTCCAGTCTCCGGTCGGCCAGTCCACTGCCACAAGCGGCGAGGTCGCCTGGGGCGGTCCAACGGCCCCGCGCTGCGCCCAGCGGCCCCTCCCGTACGACGAGTGGATGCCCCGGCGGGGAGGCTCAATATGAAGTTTCCTCCGACCGCATGCGTGGCTGCCGACCAAGCAACTGCCTGGACCGCATCGAGACGGAGCTCGAAGCCGCTCCGCACCCATAGTGACTGGGCCGTCCTCGTCCTCGTCCTCGCCACGGCCTCGTCGCTGGGCCCCGGAAGCTACGAGACGTTGCCCGACTCGTCCCGCACGCCCACGAGAAGCCGCTTCGTCAAGACGAACTCACCTTCGCCCTTCGCCACCTCGGCTACCGATTCCAACCCGCCACATTGCAGGGAATCCTTCAGCCAGCCGCGCAGCTCGTCCAGGGGACGGTTTCCAGGGGTCGTGACCAGCGCTCGCACGGCGCGACCAACGGCTCGGGCGCGGGGGTGAAGGGTCGGCAACACTCCAGCGGCCAGCAGTGACGACTTCCCCACGCCCGAGGCAACGAACACGACAGTCACCCGCTTCGCGGCGACCCGCCTGACCACCTCGTCCACCAACTGCGTCCGCCCGAAGACAGGTCGGCGTCCTCGGCTCGGAAACTGCTCAGCCCTCGATACGGGGCCCGCGCGGGGTGTCGGGTTCGTGGTCGGGGCGCTGCTCGGCGACCGCGACGGCGGCCGCGTGCCACTGCGCTTGCCAGTCATCGCGGTCGCCGCCGCAGGCCTCGGCGTAGGCCAACGCGACGTCCAGGCTGGGCAGCCGGCGCCCGGCGGCGGCATGGGACAGCGTCGTGACCGAGTACCCGCTGCGGGCCGCCAACGTCCGGTAGGTCATCTCTTCGGCGTCCTTGCGCAACTTCCGCAGCTCGTACGCGAAGGCCTGCACCACCCCGTCGGCCGGGTCCAGCAGGCGCTCCGGACGCGGCACGGTGCAATCACCACCCTCTGCGCGTGTGTGGCTGCTCGACCTGCTTCTGATCGCACGAGGCGCGCGGTGACAGGTCCGCTCGACCGCCACCGACCTGCTGCGGGCACTCGGCTTCGACCGCTCCCACGCCGTCGAGCGGGTCCGCCGCGCCGCCGATGCGCTGGCCACCCCCCGGAACCGCCGGACAGCCGGGCGGCGGCCCCGTGGTGGCCCAGGCGGAGGCGGTTGCGTCGGGATCGCGACGGGCGAACGCAAGTGCGCGTAAGTCACTTGCGTGCGCTGTCGTAATATTGCGTGATGGCGCGACGACTGGCTGAGGTGGCCCGCAAGGTCGGGGTGAGCGAGGCGACGGTGAGCCGGGTGCTGAACGGGAAGCCGGGAGTCTCGGATGCCACCCGGCGCGCCGTACTCACGGCGCTGGACGTCCTGGGGTACGAGCGCCCCACCCAGCTGCGGGGGGAGCGGGCCCGGCTGGTCGGGCTGGTCCTGCCGGAGCTGCAGAATCCGATCTTTCCGGCGTTGGCCGAGGTGCTCGGCGACGCGTTCGCGCAGCAGGGGTTCACTCCGGTGCTGTGCACCCGTACCGCCGGTGGGGTGACCGAGGCCGAGTACGTGGATCTGCTGCTGCAACAGCAGGTCTCCGGGGTGGTCTTCGCCGGTGGCCTGTACGCCCAGGCGGACGCGCCACACGACCACTACGACCGGTTCGTGGAGCGCCGGCTGCCGGTCGTACTGATGAACGCGGCGATCGAGGAGCTGCACTTCCCGCAGGTCTCGTGCGACGACGCGGTCGCCGTGGAGCAGGCCGCCAAGCACCTGTTGGCGCTGGGTCACGAGCGGGTGGGGATGGTTCTCGGGCCGCCCGACCACATGCCCTCGCGGCGCAAGTTCGCGGAGTTTCAGCGGGTCACAGCCGCTGCCGGGGTGGACGTACGGGACGACTGGGTGGAGCATGCGATGTACTCCCTGGAGGGTGGGCAGGTCGCCGGGGCGAAGCTGATCGACCGTGGCGTCACCGGGGTGATCTGCATCAGCGACCCGATCGCGCTCGGCGTGATCCGCGCGGCCCGGCGCCGTGGCCTCTCGGTCCCGGCCGACCTGTCGGTGATCGGGTATGACGACTCCGCCTTCATGACCTGCACCGACCCACCGCTGACGACCGTACGGCAGCCGATCGAGGCGATGGGGCGGGCCGCCGTCGAGTTGCTGGTACGCCAGATCGGCGGCGCGGTGGTCGCCACCGACGAGCTGCTCTACGAGCCGGAGCTGGTGGTTCGCGGCTCGACCGCTCCCGCCGCCCGACGCTGACCCTTCTCCATCAACGACCTTTTTGCGGGCTATCTCCTGGTTGGGGCCTGTTCTTCGATCGCTGCGCGCCACGGCAGTCGATAGTTTGCGAAATCTTATCGACATCTTGCGGAGATCTGCTCGACATCGCTACGGTAGGCGTCACCACAGCCGGCTGTGGCCGGCGCCACATCGACCGCCTTCGCCCACGGGCCGCCCGGTCCGCGAGGCGGGTCGTACCACCGGGGAGACACGATGAACACACCCCGTACCGTGACCGCCCTGCTGATCGCCACCGCGCTGGCGCTGACCGGCTGCTCCGGAGGCGGCGACACGAAGGACGGCAAGGTCACCATCTCGGTCAACGGCCGGCCGCCGGCCACCCAGGCGTACGAGCAGAAGAACTTCGACGCCGACGTGGCCGAGTTCGAGAAAACCCATCCGAACATTGACATCGACGCGCGCGAGGGGTTCATGGACCCCAAGACGTTCCAGGCGAAGCTCGCCGGCGGGCAGTTGGAGGACGTCTTCTACGTCTACTTCACCGACCCGGCGCAGCTGGTCGCCCGCCGCCAGGCTGCGGACATCACCTCGTACGTGAAAGACGTGCCGCATCTCGACGAACTCCAACCACAGCTGCTGGACATCTTCCGGGACGACCGTGACCACTTGTACGGCCTGCCCACCGCCAACTACTCGCTCGGCCTGCTCTACAACCGGGCCCTGTTCGCCAAGGCCGGTCTGGACCCGGACCAGCCGCCGCAGACCTGGGACGAGGTACGCGCCGCCGCCAAGAAGATCGCCGCGCTGGGTAGCGGCACGGTCGGGTACGCCGACTACAGCAAGAACAACCAGGGCGGCTGGCACCTGACCGGCTGGCTCTACTCGGCGGGTACGCCGGTGGCCCGCCGCGACGGGGACACCTGGAAGGCCGCGTTCAACAACGACCAGGGCCGCAAGGCGCTGTCGTACCTGCACGACATGCGGTGGGTCGACGACTCGATGGGCAGCAAGCAGCTGCTGCAGATCGAGGATGTGCAGCGGATGATGGGCGCCGGCAAGCTCGGCATGTACATGTCGGCGGCGGACAACGTACCGACCCTGGTGAAGCAGTTCGAGGGGAAGTACGCCGACTACGGCCTGACCGTGATGCCGGGCGGCCAGGGCACGCTGATCGGTGGCGAGGGCTACATGATCAACGCCAAGGCGAGCCCGGAGAAGATCAAGGCCGGCCTGACCTGGCTGCAGTGGAAGTTCCTGAACCCGGATCGGTTCGAGAAGACGATCGAGCGGGACGCCGAGGCGAAGCTGCCGGTCGGGCTGCCGACCCCGCCGACGCCGGACATCTGGACCGGGGGGGCACGTGACAAGCAGGCCAAGCTGCGGGTGAAGTACGCGAACGTGCCGGTCAAGAACTACCAGCCTTTCCTGGACCGCAGCGCCGAGGTCAAGGGCAGCATCGAGCCGCCCAAGGCGCAGGAGATCTACGCCGTGCTCGACACCGTGATGCAGGCCGTACTCACCGATCGCGACGCCGATGCGGACGGACTACTCGCCGAGGCGGAGCGGAAGGTCAACGCGATCCTCGCTCGCCAGTCATGAGAACGCTCGCCGGGTCGCCGGTCCTCACCGGCCGGCGACCCAGCGGCCTGCGACCCACCCGCCGGCGACCCACCGGCCTGCCACGACCGGGCCCCGCGAGCCGGGCCGCGAAGCCTCCCGCCCTGCGTCTCCGGATCGTCGAGAACCTCACCGGGTACGGGTTCCTGTCGGCCGCCCTGCTCTGCTTCGCGCTGTTCTCCTGGTACCCGATCGTGCGCGGTGTGCTGCTCAGCTTCCAGCAGGTCAACTTTGTCGACCCGGCGCAGTGGGTCGGGCTGGACAACTTCCAGCGGCTGTTCGCCGATCCGTTGTTCGTCACCGCCTGGGTCAACACGTTCGAGTTCACCGGGCTGGCGCTGCTGATCGGGTTCGCGGTGCCGTTCCTCACCGCGGTGGTGCTCAACGAGCTGCGCCACGCCCAGGGCTATCTGCGCCTGCTGGTGTACCTGCCGGTGATGCTGCCGCCGGTGGTCACCGCGCTGCTGTGGAAGTGGTTCTACGACCCGGGCCCGGGGCTGTTCAACACCGCGCTGCGGACGGTGGGCCTGCCGGAGTCGAGCTGGCTCGACTCGACCAGCACCGCGATGGTCTCGCTGGTGCTGCTCGCCACCTGGGCCAACATGGGCACCACCACGTTGATCTACCTCGCCGCGCTGCAGTCCATCCCCGGCGAGCTGTACGAGGCGGCGGAGCTCGACGGCGCCAACCTCTGGCAGCGGCTGCGCCACGTGACGATCCCGCAGACCCGGTTCGTACTGCTGATCCTGGCGTTGCTGCAGATCGTCGCGACGATGCAGGTCTTCACCGAGCCGTACGTGATGACCGGTGGGGGGCCGCAGGACGCGACGGTCACCGTGCTGCTGCTGATCTACCGGTACGCCTTCGTCTACAACGATTTCGGTACGGCCAGCGCCATGAGCCTGCTGCTGTTCGCCGTCCTGGGGCTGTTCTCCGCCGCGTACCTCCGCCTCACCCGGACCAGGAGTTGACCCATGCGTACTCTCGTGTCTCCCGCCGCCCTGCGACGCCGTCGCGGCAAGGTCCTCTACTGGGTGGCGCTGGCCGCGCTGGTGCTGCTGTTCACCGCCGGCTTCGTGTTCCCGCTGTTCTGGGCGGTCACCGGCGCGATGAAGCCCTCCGCCGAACTGGTACGCGTGCCGCCCACCCTGCTGCCGGAGCAGTGGCGGCCCGGCAGCTACCCGACGGCGTGGTCGCAGATGGACCTCGGCCGGTACTTCCTCAACACCGTGGTGGTCGCGCTCGGGGCGTGGGCGGTGCAGCTGGCGGTCGATGTGCCGGCGGCGTACGCGCTGTCGAAGCTTCGGCCCCGCTTCGGCAACCTGGTGCTGGGGCTGATGCTCGCCACGTTGATGGTGCCGGCGGCGGCGCTGCTGGTGCCGACGTACCTGACCGTGGTCGACGTGCCGGTGCTGCACCTCAATCTGATCAACACGCCGTTCGCGATCTGGCTCCCGGCCGCGGCGAACGCGTTCAACATCTACATCCTGAAGCGTTTCTTCGACCAGATCCCCGAAGAGCTGATCGACGCCGCCCGCATCGACGGGGCCGGGCCGGTCGCGACGATGTGGCGGATAGTGATGCCGCTGTCGCGGCCGATCCTCGCGGTGGTGTCGATCTTCGCGGTGGTGGCGTCCTGGAAGGACTTCATCTGGCCGCTGCTGGTCTTCCCCGACCCGGCCCGGCAGACGATCTCCGTCGCGCTGCAGCGGGTCGCGCCCGACATGCCGGTCAACCTGCTGCTGGCCGGACTGGTGCTGGCCGGCATACCCACGGTTGGGCTGTTCCTGATCTTCCAGCGACACATCCTCGCCGGCCTCACCGCCGGCGGACTCAAAGGCTGAGCGGACTCAAAGCAGAGCGGACTCAAAGGCTGAGGAGGAGCGTTGGACACCGACCGTACGCACTGGTGGCGCGGCGCCGCGATCTACCAGGTCTACCCGCGCAGCTTCGCCGACGGCTCCGGCGACGGCGTGGGCGACCTCGCCGGCCTGCGGCAGCGTCTGCCGTACCTCGCGGAGCTCGGAGTGGACGCGCTGTGGATCAATCCGTGGTACGCCTCGCCGATGGCCGACGCCGGGTACGACGTCGTCGACTACCGCGAGATCGCCCCGGTGTTCGGCAGCCTGGAAGAGGCCGAGAAGCTGATCGCCGAGGCGCACCAGCTCGGACTACGCGTGATCATCGACGTGGTCCCCAACCACTGCTCCGACCGGCATCCCTGGTTCCAGGAGGCGCTGCGCGGGGGTAAGGCGCGGGAGCTGTTCTGGTTCCGTCCAGGCCGCGGCGATCGGCCGCCCAACGACTGGCAGTCGATATTCGGGGGCCCGGCGTGGACCCGTACCCCCGACGGAGACTGGTATCTGCACCTGTTCGCCGACGAGCAGCCCGACCTGAACTGGGACCACCCCCGGGTGCGGGCGGAGTTCGAGGCGGTGCTGCGGTTCTGGCTGGACCGCGGCGTCGACGGGATCCGGATCGACTCGGCAGCGCTGCTCGTGAAGGATCCGGCACTGCCCGAAGTGGACGGCGACGGGAGGCATCCGTACATCGACCGGGACGGGGTGCACGAGATCTACCGGAGCTGGCGGCGGATTGTCGACGGCTACCCGGGTGAGCGGGTCCTGGTTGGCGAGATCTGGCTGCCGGACCGGGAACGGTTTGCCCGCTACCTGCGCGCCGACGAGCTGCACACGGCGTTCAACTTCGACTTCCTGTGCTGCCCGTGGGACGCCGCGGCGCTGCGGGGCTGCATCGACTCGACGCTCGCCGCCCACGTTCCGGTCGGCGCCACCGCCACCTGGGTGCTGTCCAACCATGACGTCACCCGGCACGTCACCCGGTACGGCCGGGCCGACAGCTCGTTCAGCTTCACCGGGCGCCGGGACGGGGTACCCGTGGATCTGGAGCTGGGACGCCGGCGGGCGCGGGCGGCCCTACTGTTGGCGCTCGCGCTGCCCGGATCGGTCTACCTGTACCAGGGCGAGGAACTGGGCCTGTGGGAGGTCGAGGACATCCCGCCGCAGCTGCGTACGGACCCGATGTGGCACCGGTCGGACCAGCAGGACCCCGGACGGGACGGTTGCCGGGTGCCGCTGCCCTGGTCGGGTGACAGGCCACCGTTCGGCTTCAGCCCGGACGGCGCCACGCCATGGCTGCCGCAACCGGCGGCGTGGGCCGACCACACGGCCGAGGCGCAGACCGGCGATCCCGACTCGATGCTTGCGCTGTACCGGGCGGCGTTGCGGCTGCGACGCGCCGAGCCAGGTCTCGGCGATGGTGCGATGACCTGGCTCGACGCACCACCCGGGGTGCTGTGCTTCGCCCGGGAGCCGGGGCTGACCTGCGTGGTGAACCTCTCGCCCGGGCCGGCCGAACTGCCGGCGCACCAGGGCGTCCTGCTCGCGAGTCAGCCGCTCACAACGGAGGACCGTACGCTGCCGCCGGACGCGGCGGCGTGGCTGCGCACGCGTTGACGCACTGCGCGGCGTACCCGCGCCAAGAGGAAGGAGGCAGGACCCGGTCACATTCCCGGCCGTCGTGGCGAGGCGACCTGGCGGCGCCCGCCGCGTTCCGCTCCGGCCGGTCCGTACCTCATTGCAAGGGGAGGCACAACATGTACAGGTACGCGAACCGAAACAGCGGCACCGCACGGCAGCGTAGCCGACCGCGGTTCGCCGTCGTAGCCATCATGGCCACCATCGCCGCCGCGACCTTGACCGCTGCGGCGGCGGCACCGGCACACGCCGCGGCCGGCGGCCCCAACCTCGCGTTGGGCAAGGCCGCCACAGCAAGCAGCGCCAACGGTATTCACACCGCTGGCATTCTCAACGACGGCAGCCAGGACTCCTATTGGGAGAGCGCTAACAACGCGTTTCCGCAATGGGCGCAGATCGATCTGGGCGCCAGCACCAGCACCGACCAGATCGTGCTCAAGCTGCCCGCCAGCCGGGGTTCGTGGACGCAAACCCTGTCGGTGCAAGGAAGTCCAGATGGGATTTCGTTCTCGACGATCGTGACCTCGGCCGGGTACACGTTCAACCCGACCGTCACGATCAACTTCCCGGCGACCAACACCCGCTATGTGCGGGTCAACATCACCGCCAACCCCGGCTGGCCGGCTGCCCAGATCTCCGAGTTCGAGATATACGGGACGGCGACGTCCACTGGCAACTTGGCTCTCAACAAGCCGACGGCTGAGAGCAGCCACACCCAGACTTACGCCTCGAGCAATGTCGTAGACGGCAACCAAGCGTCCTATTGGGAGAGTGCCAACAACGCGTTCCCGCAATGGGTACAGGTTGACTTGGGCGCGTCGGTGGCGGTCAACAAGGTGATCCTGAAGATCCCGTCGGGCTGGCAGGCCCGGACGCAAACCCTGAGCGTGCAAGGCAGCACGAACGGCAGCACGTTCACCGATATCGTGGCGTCGGCTGGGTACAACTTCAACCCGACTGTCACCATCAACTTCAACACCGCCACGACCCGTTATGTGCGGATCCATATCACCGCCAACACGGTTTGGCCCGCAGGGCAACTGTCCGAACTGGAGGTGTACGGATCTGGCGCCGGGGACACGGAACCACCTACCGCGCCAACCAACCTCTCATATACGCAACCGGCGAGCGGCCACATCAAGCTGACATGGAACGCGTCGACGGACAACGTCGGGGTGACCGCGTATGACATCTACGCTAACAACTCGCTGCGGGTCAGCGTCAACGGCAGCACGCTGACCTACACTGACACGCAGCCGGATACCCTGACCGTGTCGTATTTCGTGCGTGCCCGCGATGCAGCCGGCAACCAATCACCCAACAGCAACACGGTGAAGCGTATTGGCAGTGGAGGCGGTGGTACCAACCTGGCGTTGGGCAAGCCGATCACCTCATCCGGGTACACCCACATCTACGCGCCGGAAAACGCCAATGACAACGACCTCACCTCGTACTGGGAAGGTAGCGGTCCCTACCCGCAGACGCTCACCGTCCACTTGGGAGCAAATGCTGTCCTGAACCAGATCGTGCTCAAGCTCAACCCGGACGCGTCCTGGGCAACCCGGACCCAAACGGTGCGCGTCCTCGGGCGCGGCCAGAGCGGCGGCAACTATACCCAGCTGGTCGCGTCGGCAAGCTACATGTTCAATCCCGCGACGGGCAACAGTGTGACCATTCCGGTGTCGGCCACGGCCGCCGATGTGCAACTGGAGTTCACCGCCAACACCGGTGCTCCAGGCGGCCAGGTCGCCGAGTTCCAGGTCTTTGGTACCCCGGCGCCCAACCCCGATCTGACCATCACGGCCGCTTCCTGGTCGCCGGCATCCCCGGTGGAATCGGACGCGATCACCTTGTCGGCGACTGTACGCAACATCGGTGATCTGGGTTCCGGTGCGACGACGGTCAATTTCTACCTGGATACCACGAAGGTCGGCACCGGCAACGTGCCGGCGCTCGCGGCGGGTGCGTCCACAACGGTCACCGTGAACATCGGTACTCGCGCCGCTGGCACGTATCAGCTGGCGGCAAAGGTGAACGAGGACGACTCGGTCATCGAGAAGGACATGACGAACAACTCGTATACGAACCCGAACCCGATGACGGTGACGCCGGTGCAGAGTTCGGATCTGGTCGCCAAGCCGGTGGCCTGGAGCCCGAACAACCCGCAGGCCGGCAACACGGTGACGTTCTCGGTCGGCATCAAGAACCAGGGCAATATCGACTCGGCTAGCGGCTCGCACGGCATCACGCTGACGCTACTGAACGCAACCGGCGGCACCGTGATAACACGCACCGGTTCCTACAATGGGGTCATCGCTGCGGGCCAGACGGCCAGCCCGGTCAATCTGGGTACGTGGACCGCGGTGAATGGCCGGTACACCGTCCGGGTGGTGCTGGCGGCCGACGCCAATGAGGTGCCGGTCAAGCAGGGCAACAACACCAGCGAGCAGCCGCTGTTTGTCGGCCGCGGCGCCAACCTGCCGTACGACATGTACGAAGCCGAGGATGGCCAGACCGGCGGCGGCGCGACCGTGATCGGTCCTAACCGGACGATTGGTGATCTGGCTGGTGAGGCATCTGTTCGCAGGGCGGTCACGCTCAGCAGCACCGGCTCCTACGTCCAGTGGACCACTCGTGCCGCGACCAACACCCTGGTGACCCGGTTCTCCATTCCGGACGCGCCGGGCGGTGGCGGTATCTCATCGAACCTGTCCATCTACGTCAACGGCACGCTCCACAGGACCATCCCATTGAACTCGCGATATGCGTGGCTTTATGGCGCCGAAGCGAGCCCGGGCAACTCGCCAAGCGCGGGCGCGCCGCGGCACATCTACGACGAGGCCAACATCATGTTGAACTCGACGATCCCGCAGGGAAGCACGATCAGGCTACAGCGCGACTCGGGACAGAGCGTCGCGACCATCGACTTCGTCAACCTCGAACTGGTGTCGCCCAGGGCGAACCCGGACCCAGCCCGGTACAAGGTTCCGGCCGGCTTCAGCCACCAGGACGTGCAAAACGCGCTCGACGCGGTTCGGATGGACACGACTGGTGCCATCATCGGTGTCTACCTGCCGGCGGGCACATACAGCACGTCGCAGAAGTTCCAGATCTACGGCAAGGCCGTGAATGTCGTCGGGGCCGGTATGTGGTACACCCGGTTCGAGACGCCACAGGTTCAAGAAAACACCGACGCCGGCTTCCGGGTGGAGACCACCGCCAACGGTAGCCGTTTCGAGGATCTGGCCTTCTTCGGAAACTACACCTCACGCATCGACGGACCTGGCAAGGTGTGGGGCGAGTTGCAAAACAACCAGAACCTGACCATCAACCGGACCTGGGTCGAGCACACCATCGTTGCCTACTGGGGTGTGCACAACAACAACATCACCATCACCAACTCGCGGTTCCGCAACACCTTCGCCGACGCGGTGAACTTCACCAACGACACCACCAACTCGTTGGTGTCAAACAACGAGGCTCGGGGCAACGGCGACGACGGCTTCGCGTTGTTCTCCGCCACGGACTCAGGTGGTTCGGTCGGCAACAACGGCAACGTGTTCGAGAACCTGAGCGCCACGCTGCAATGGCGTGCGGCGGGTGTGGCCGTCTACGGCGGCTTCAACAACACGTTCCGCAACCTGTACATCGCCGACCAGTTGACGTATTCGGGCCTGACGGTCAGTTCGCTGAACTTCGGGTACCCGTTCGTCGGCTTTGCACCGACCACCAGGATCGAAGGGGTCTCTCTCATCAGGTCGGGCGGCCACTTCTGGGGCAACCAGACCTTCCCCGCCATCTGGTGCTTCGCGGCGACCCACGCGTTCAGAGCGTTGCGGTTCACCGACATCGACATCGTGGATCCGACGTACTCGGGAATCATGTTCCAGACCAAGTACCCGGAGCAGACCCCGGTGACGGACACGATATTCACTAATGTGTCGATATCTGGGGCGCAGCGGAGCGGTGACGCGTTCGACGCCAAGTCCGGGTTCGGTATCTGGGCCAATGAGATGCCCGAGGCGGGTCAGGGCCCGGCGCGTGGCTCGGTCACCTTCAACAACCTGAGGTTCAGCAACAACCACACCAACGTTCAGAACCTCACGACCACCTTTACCATCACCATCAACCCGTAAGGAAAACGAGATGTCGATTTCGCGACGGACGTTCCTCACGTCCGTAGTAGCGGGATCAGCCTTGGCCGCGGTGCCCAGCACCGCGGCCTTGGCGGCAAGCCCGCCGGGAGACGTAGTAGGCAAGATAAGCGTTGGGTACCAAGGTTGGTTCGCCTGCATCGGCGACGCCTCACCGATCAACGGTTGGTGGCACTGGGCACCCAACATGAGCCAGCCGCCATCGCCGAGTAACAACGGCATCGTTTCGTGGCCGGATGTGCGGGAGTACACCCGCACCTACAACACCGCATTCAGCAGTCTCCACAACGGCCGGCCCGCGGCCCTGTTCTCGCACTACGACCAGCAGACCATCGACACGCATTTCAAGTGGATGCGCGATAACGGCTGTGATACCGCCGCGCTGCAACGGTTCAACCCGACCGGGGGCGAAGGTCCCATCCGCGACGCGATCACCGCCAAGGTACGCGCCGCGGCGGAGACCTTCGGCCGCAAGTTCTACATCATGTACGACGTAACAAGTTGGACCAACATGCAGTCGGAAATCAAGACCGACTGGACCAACAAGATGTCCGCTTACACGTCGTCACCCGCGTACGCGAGACAGAACAGCAAACCGGTCGTCTGCATCTGGGGTTTCGGCTTCAACGACGACAAGCGGCCGTTCGCGCCCGCGGCCTGTCTCGAGGTCATCAACTGGTTCAAGGCGCAGGGTTGTTACGTCATCGGTGGCGTGCCGACCTATTGGCGGCAGGGCATCAACGACTCGCGGCCCGGGTTCTTCGAGGTGTACACGGCGTTCAACATGATCTCGCCGTGGATGGTTGGCCGCACCGGTACCCTCGACGGGCTTGACTGGTTTTACACCAACGTCAATGTGCCCGACCAGGCCGAGTGCAACGCCCGTGGCATCGATTACCAGCCGTGTGTGATGCCGGGCGACCTGTCGACCCGGGGCACGCGCCGGCACGGCGACTTCTACTGGCGGCACATCTACAACATGGTCCGCGTTGGCGCGCAAGGCCTTTACGTGTCGATGTTCGACGAGTACAACGAGGGCAACCAGATCGCCAAGACCGCCGAGACACAGGCACAGATCCCGGCGGGTACAAGTTTCGTGACGACGGATGAGAACGGCACGTTCTGTTCGGCCGACTACTATCTGCGCATCACGTCCGACGGCGGCAAGATGCTCAAGGGCCAGATCCCGCTCACCGCCGTGCGGCCCACACCGCCGGTCGTTGGCGGCGGCGACCCGGGCGGCAATCTTGCCCTCAATAAACCCGTCACGGCAAGCAGTCAGCAACAGAGTTACGCCCCGTCGAACGCGGTTGACGGTAACGCCGACAGCTATTGGGAGAGCGCGAATAGCGCGTTCCCGCAATGGTTCCAAGTGGACCTGGGTGCGGCAGTGTCGGTGAGCCAGCTGGTGCTCAAACTACCCGCGTCGTGGGGACCGCGCACGCAGACCATCGCGGTGCTCGACGGTTCCGACCAGACGGTCATCTCGGCGGCCGCTGGGCACACGTTTAATCCAAACGCGACGATCACCTTCCCTGCCCGGACGGTGCGATATCTGCGCTTGCAATTCACCGCCAACACCGGCTGGCCCGCCGGCCAGGTCGGGGAGTTCGAGGTCTACGCCCCGTAGCAACCGGCACGCCGGTACGGAAACACCCGGGGGAGGGGCGAGCGGCCCCTTCCCCGGGGCCACACCCGAGCGGTCAGCTGACGTCGATCAGATCGCGCGGTCACGCCAGATCGCCCGGTCACGCTACAGATCGCCCGGGCCACGGCGAGCGTGGTGGCGCCCCGCTGCCCCGCCTCGTAGAACATGTACGAGACTCCGCCGTCCGTGCCCGGCACCATTACGCGGCCGCAGGCGTCTCAGCAATCGAAGCCCGGGCCCCTGCCAAGGCGCGGTGAGGCGGGCGACCTCCTGCGCGCGAGCCCACAACGGGTGCTGAACGGACCAACAGACTTGCCTCCAACGGCGCACCACGGAGGTGAGGCACCGGGTGAATAGGCGTCATCTGCTCACGTTCGGGGTACTCATCCCCGCCGCTGTCGCCGGTCGCGCCGCCGTCCGCCTCGGCGACATCTGGCAGGTGATGTACGCGCCCCTGTCCGCCGGTGTCTTCGACATCCCTGGCGAGGAGGGCCTTCGCATTATCCGGGTTCTGGGGTTCGCCGGCCTGGAGAAGGACGGGCACGCGTGGTCGCATCCGATTGACGGCCTGTGTGCCTACGTTGACGTGGTCGGCCAGAGGTTGGTGAAGCTGGTCGATGAGGCTGTTTTCCCGTTGCCGGACGAGGTGTCGAATTACCACCTGCCGGAGGGGCGGCCAGCGCCGTTGGAGACTTTGAAGCCGATTCAGATCTCGCAGCCCGAGGGGCCTTCCTTCACGGTGGACGGCGACCAGATCACGTGGGCGAACTGGACGTTCAACTACGGGTTCGATGCCCGCGAGGGCCTGGTCCTGCACAACATCGCGTACGCAGACCCCGACCACAACGGTGAGGTGCGGCCAGTCATCTACCGCGCTTCGATCGCGGAGATGGTGGTCCCATACGGCGACCCGTCGCCGGCTCGGTTCTGGCAGAACTACTTCGACACGGGGGAGTACCTGGGGAGTACCTGTTCGGCCGGTTCGCGAACTCGCTCGCCCTCGGGTGTGACTGCTTGGGCGAGATTCACTACACCGACGCGGTGGTGTGCGACGAGCTGGGGAATCCGCAAGTCATCCCGAACGCCATCTGTCTGCACGAGGAGGACTACGGGACCCTGTGGAAGCACACGGACCTGTACACCCCCGGCTCGGCCGAGGTACGGCGCCAACGGCGCCTGGTCATCTCGTTCTTCACGACGGTCGGGAATTACGACTACGGCTTCTATTGGTACCTGTACCTGGATGGCCGCATCGAATGTGAGGCGAAGCTGACCGGCATCGTGTTCACCTCGGCCTACCGAGGCCTCGACGAATGGCCGTACGCCTCCGAGGTTGCTCCCGCTGTGGGCGCCCCATTCCATCAGCACCTGTTCAGCGCCCGGCTCGACATGATGGTCGACGGCAACAGGAACGCGGTCCTCGAGGTCGACGCCAAGCGAGTCGAAGCGAGCGAGGAGAACCCGCACGGGAACGCGTTCACGCGCGCATCCAAGCGCCTGGAGACCGAGAAGGACGGCGTGCGTGATACTGACGCCTCAGTTGGCAGGACTTGGCACATCATCTCGACCGACCGGAAGAACAAGCTCGGCCAACCAACCGGCTACGTGCTGCATCCAGAGCAGGGCCCGACGCTGCTAGCGGACCCGACGTCGAGCATCGCGGCACGGGCGGCGTTCACGACCAAGCGGCTGTGGGTGACGCAGTACGACCCCGCCGAGCGATATCCGGCTGGTGAGTTCGTGAACCAGAATCGTGGCAGCGACGGACTTCCGAAGTACATCGCGGCGAACCGTTCGATTGACGGTGAAGACATCGTGCTGTGGCACACGTTCGGCGTAACGCACTTCCCGCGTCCGGAGGACTGGCCAGTCATGCCGGTCGACTACGCCGGGTTCAAGCTGACGCCGTATGGGTTCTTCGACCGGAACCCGACCCTAAACGTGCCGGCGAACGAACCGGTTTACCACGTGTGCGTGCACTGCCCGCCGGGTGAGTGCACCTGCGGCAGCTAGACGCTGACACGGGGCAAAGGGGCCGATCGGACCTGGGGTCTTCGACAGGCCGCTTTCGCGGTCTGCTGCCTGGGAGAACCTGTGGCGGCAGTCGCCGTGGACTTGGGCCCAAATCTCGCGATCGCGACCTGCAGTCCACATGACCGGTCGTTGGATGCCTTTGAGCTCGCGCCACCATCGAGCTGCTCCGTACTCATCGATGCCCTCGCGCAACGCGGCCTGGTCGTCGTCAGGGTCGCGCAGCAGCACTCGTATTCAGCAGCGTGGGTTGGGTCTTCGACTGGATCTCGGATTCGGTGACACCGGGCGCGAGTTCGATCAACCTGAGCCCTTCGGGGGTAACGTCGATGACGCCCAGATCGGTGATGATCCGATGGACCACGCCTCGGCCGGTGAGGGGCAGGGTGCACTGGTCGACGATCTTGTAGTCGCGGTTCTTTGCGACGTGCTCCATCAGCACGATGACCTTGTTGGCACCATGAACGAGGTCCATGGCCCCTCCCATGCCCTTGACCATCTTCCCCGGGATCATCCAGTTGGCCAGGTCGCCGTTCTTGGAGACCTGCATGGCGCCGAGGATGGCGGTGTCGATCTTGCCGCCGCGGATCATCCCGAACGACGTCGCTGAGTCGAAGAACGATGCGCCGCTGCGGACGGTGACCGTCTCCTTGCCAGCGTTGATCAGGTCTGGGTCGACTTGATTGTCGGAGGGGTACGGGCCGACGCCAAGGATGCCGTTCTCTGATTGCAGCACCAGTTCGACACCCTCGGGGACGAAGTTGGGTACCAGCGTCGGCAGTCCGATTCCAAGGTTGACGTAGTCACCGTCGTTCAGTTCGGCAGCGGCACGTGCGGCCATTTCGTCACGATTCCAGGGCATCTGTGGTTCCTTCGGGCACGGTCGAGAGGAGCGCGGCGATGAAGTCTTCCTGGCTCAGCGGTTCAGTCGCCGCGGCATCGGCGGTCATCGTGTGGTTCTCTTCTCGATGCGCTTGTCGGCCGCTTGCTCGGGGGTGAGCGCGACGACTCGGTGAACGTAGGCACCGGGAAGATGGACGGCGTTGGGGTCGAGTTCGCCGGGCTCGACGAGCTCCTCGACCTCGGCGACGCACACGCGGCCGGCCATGGCGGCAAGGGGGTTGAACTTGCGGGCGGTGTCCTTGAAGACCAGGTTGCCGTGGCGGTCTCCCCGCCAGGCTCGAACGAGCGCGTAGTCGGCAACGATTGAGCGCTCGAGGACGTAGGTCCGCCCGTCGATCTCGCGGCATTCCTTCGTCGGGCTCGCAACCTCGACGCTCCCGTTGGAGTCGTACTTCCACGGCAGCCCGCCGTCGGCCACCTGCGTGCCCACGCCAGTTGCGGTGAAGAAGGCGGGGATGCCGCTGCCCCCGGCGCGGAGGCGTTCAGCGAGCGTTCCTTGGGGCGTTAGCTCCACCTCAAGCTCACCCGCCAGATACTTTCGCGCGAACTCCTTGTTCTCTCCGACGTAGGAGGCGACGATTCGGCGCAGCCGGCCAGCAGCCAGCAAGATCCCCAGCCCCCAGTCGTCGACGCCGGCGTTGTTGGAGACGATCTCCAGGTGGTCGATGCCGGTGTCGAACACGGCGCGAATGAGGACCGACGGGATCCCGCACAACCCGAACCCACCAACCGCGACCGTGGCTCCAGCGGGCATGTCGGACACCGCCTCGAGCGCGTGGCGGTAGAGCTTGTCCATCAGTCCTCCTGGCAATCGCTGGGGCCCTGAGAACTGGGCACGACCCGACCTCGAGCCTCCCCGAAGCCGATGCGGGTGCGGTTGGCTCCAGGCGCGGTTGCGGTGATGACTATCTCGTCGCCGTCTTCGAGGAAGGTGCGACGTGCGCCTGCGACGGTGATGGGCGCGGATCCGCCCCAGGTAAGTTCGATCAAGGCGCCACGCTGGTCCTCGCGGGGTCCGGAGATGGTGCCTGATGCGAAGAGATCACCCGTGCGGGTCGGCGCACCGTTGGATGTGAGGTGGGCCAGCATCTGTGCTGGCGACCAGTACATCGCCGCGTAGGGCGGCCGGCTGACCACCTGCCCGTTCCATGAGACCTCGAGGTCGATGTCCAAACCCCACGGCGCATCGAGCGCGAGGTACGGCAGAACCTGGGGTTCCTGGTCGGGCGTCGCGACCTTGGCGGACTGCAGCGCGAGCATTGGAACTACCCACGGCGAGATCGTCGAGGCGAAGGACTTCCCGAGGTTCGGCCCGAGCGGCACGTACTCCCATGCCTGGATATCGCGGGCGGACCAGTCGTTGAAGAGCACGACCCCGAAGATGTGTTCTTCGGCGCGCTCGGCCGTGATTGGTGTGCCCATCGGGCTGCCGGCACCGACAACGAAGCCGAGTTCGGCCTCGATGTCCAGTCGCGCACAGGGACCGAAGGTCGGTGCAGTCTGGGTCGGTTCCATGCGCTGTCCAGACGGGCGCACGATGTCAGTCCCTGACACGACGATCGACGCGGCCCGACCGTGATAGCCGATCGGCAGGTGCCGCCAGTTGGGGGTCAATGGGTCGGGACTCTGCGGTCGGAAGAGTCGGCCGAGGTTCGCTGCATGGTGTTCTGAGGCGTAGAAGTCGACGTAGTCGGCCACGTCGAATGCGCGATGAAGTGCGACCGACTCGACGGGTAGCACGGCAGCGTCGGGCACCTCGCCATCGAGCGCGGCCTGGATGGCTGCTCTAGTCTGCACCCACCGGCCGTGGCCTTCGGCCATGAACGGGTTCAGCGTCGGGGCAGCGAAAACGTCGTCGCCGAGCAGGGTGACGAGGTCGATCACGTGGTGGCCGTACCGGACCCCGATGCGCGGGCGTCGATCAGGGGTGGAGTAGACGCCATAGGGCAGGTTGTGAAGACCGAACAGGTCGTCGTCAGGTACTAGTAGCCGCGCCATTGAACATCCTTGGCGGCGGCGGGTGAGATCAGGCCGAGGTCTGCCAGGTCCTGCATCGGTTCGGCGATCGAGCAGGTGCCGAAGGAACGGAAGGTGTCCCGCACACGGGGTTGGACTTCGCGGACCAGGGCAGCCATGCGCACGGCATCGCGTTGGGCCAGCAGGGAAACCAGCGTGGCGTGGTCAGCGCCACGAAGGGCGACATCCGTGGCAGCGAGCAGGTTGAGGAACCCGTGCTGCTCGAAGCTATGGCTGGTGTCGGTGTTGCGCAGGGCGTGGTGCAGCCCTGCGGTGGCCTTGAACGGAACGTCGGCTGAGATGGTTTCCAGCAAGGCGCCAGCGAGTTCGCTTTCGTCGGGGAAGAGGTCCGCCCGGACACCGCCGGTTCGAAACTTCGCCCCGTACGGCGTCTTGGCTAGCGCGCTGATCACTGCCCTTCGTCGGCCGTCACGGGGGACCTCAACGAACACTGCGATTCGGGTTCGTGGACCGATTGCATCCTGGATCGTCGTTGCGAAGCCATCGGCAGGGACCTTCGGAGGCAACGCCACCTCGATCGCCCGCACGCGTGCCGTGGGAATTCGTTCGGTGGCGGCGACGGCGGCGGCGACGTCATCGAGCGGTGCCGTGACGATGAGGTCGAAACACCCGCTAGTCGCCTGATCGGTCGCCTGGCTCAGAGCGCTAGCGAATGTCCCCAAGTCCTTGGCTGCCACCACGAACGCACCAACGAAACGGCGATGCGCGGCGGCGAGGTGGCCGAGGTGTGCCGGGACGGCCTCCTCCATCGGGAGGCTGCCCGGGGGGAACACGGCGGCGTCGTCGAACATGCCCTCGAAGAGGTCAGGCGTTGGGGCTAGGTCTCTCATCCGTCGGTCGCTCCCGTTTCCCCCCGATCGCCACGCGCCCAGGAGTAGGCGTACTTGCCGTCATCGGCGGCTCGCCCGGCCTCACCGAGCTCCAGGGGTCGGAAGGTGTCGACCATGACGGCAAGCTCGTCGAAGAACTCCGCACCGATGCTCCGCTCGTAGGCGCCGGGCTGCGGGCCGTGCGGGTGGCCGCCCGGGTGGAGGCTGATCGAGCCCTGCCCGATCCCGGACCCCTTGCGGGCCTCGTAGTCGCCGCCGCAGTAGAACATGACCTCGTCGGAGTCGATGTTGGAGTGGTAGTAGGGCACCGGGACCGACAGCGGGTGGTAGTCGACCTTGCGCGGCACGAAGTTGCAGACGACGAAGTTGTTGCCCTCGAAGACCTGGTGCGCCGGCGGGGGCTGGTGAACCTTACCGGTGATGGGCATGTAGTCGTCGATGTTGAAGACGTAGGGGTAGAGGCATCCATCCCAGCCGACGACGTCGAAGGGGTGGTGGGGCAGCACGTGCACCGTGCCGGCGATGCCGCCGGCACCGGGGCCTCGGTGCTTGATGTAGACCTCGACGTTCTCCTTATCGACCACGTATGGGTCCCCAGGGCCGCGGAGATCGCGCTCGCAGAACGGGGCGTGCTCAAGCAGTTGCCCGTAGCGCGACAGGTAGCGCTTCGGGGGCGTGACGTGGCTATTGGCTTCGATCGCATAGATCCGTGTGCGTCCGTTGGGCACCACCCGGTGGGTGGTGGCACGCGGGATGATCGCGTAGTCACCTGTGGAGACCTCCAGGTCTCCGAAGACGGTCTCGACTATTGCCTGCCCTTCCTCGACATACAGGCATTCGTCACCGATGGCGTTGCGGTAGTAGGGACTTGGTACGTCTGCGACCACGTAGGAGAGGCGCACGTCACCGTTGCCGAGGAGGAGCCGGCGGCGCGTGACGGCGTCGATGCCGGTTGCGCTGGCGTCAAAGAGCTGGTGGGTCGAGATGTGCCGCGGAGTCAACGGGTGATTCGGAACCGTCGAGAGATCCGGCAGCTCCCAGACACGGTACTCAGCGATGGCCGAGGGAATGCTCTTGTGATAGAGCAGCGAGGAGTCGGACGAGAATCCTTCCTCGCCCATGAGCTCCTCGAAGTAGAGGGAGCCATCGGGGCCACGATGCTGGGTATGCCGCTTTGGCGGAACGGCGCCGGCGGCACGGTAGTGCGCCATCTGTGTCTCTCCTTATCGCTCGGCCAGAGGTGACTTGGTCTCATCCGCTGCTGGGGTACGAACCGGAGCAGCCTCCTGCAAAACCTAGAAGCCAAATCGATCTGGTTGGCTGTCCATACGGCCGTCGATTCACCGGACCAATTCGAGCGTCCAGGAACCAATCGGTCGGCCTGCGGATCTCGTCCGTCGCTAGCGTGCGGCGAGATCGGTGGCCGGCATGCGGGTGAGGTGCGCGGCGACCTGTAGGAGCTGTCGATCACCGCCTCGAGGCCCGATCAGTTGGACCGATTGCGGGACGTCCCCGATCACTCCGACGGGAATCGCGATCGTGGGGTGGCCGCTCAGGTTGAAGGGATAGGTGAACGGGATCCAGTCGAGCCAGTCCGAGGTCGGCCAGCCGGGCGGGACGGTAGTTCCGGCCGCAAAGGGTGGCGTAGCGACCGTCGGGCTGACGAGGATGTCGTACCCGGACTCGAAGAGGTCGTCGAGCTGCACGCCCAGCTGTCCGGCCCGTCCCTGCGCCCGGAGTAGGGCATCAGCCGAGATCCGGATCCCCCTCTCGGCCATGAGGACCAGGCCGGGCTCGAGTTCCTCGCGGTCGACGGGGAGGGTGCCGGCGAGCGTCGCAAGCGCTGCTGACCAGATCGTCTCCATGGCGTCACGCAGGCCGTCGGGACGAACCTCGACAGGCTCTGGGCGCAGGCTCGGGCTACTGATACCAGAAAGGAAAATCTCGAAGGCCGTGGTCACGCTGGGGTCGACATGGTCCGGGGCGGCCAGGTCAATAAGGTAGCCAACCCTGGGCGCGGCCGCGGGTGAGGCGGGGTCAGCAGCCGGCGCGAAGGGCGTCAGAGCGATGTCTAGGTCGCCGAGCGTGCGCGTGATGGGGCCGGCGGTGGCAACCAGGGAGAAGGGACTGCCGGGCAGATCCATCGTTCCCCTGCTCGGCTTCAGCGCGAAGAGTGCGCAGAAGGCGGCGGGGATCCGAACGGAGCCGGCGGCGTCCGTCCCGATGGAGATTGGTCCCAGACCTGCAGCAATCACGGCAGCGCTGCCGCAGCTTGACCCACCTGGGGTCAACGTTGGCCAACCCGGGTTGAGCGTGGCGCCGTGCAGCGGGCTGTCCCCAAGTGGCTTCCAGCCGAGCTCGCTCGAGGTTACCTGGGCCCACAGAACGGCACCGGCGTCGCGAAGGCGACGCACAACAAGCGAGTCCAAAGACGCCGTTGCGGACTGCAGCGCCCGGGAGCCGCGTGCGTGCGGCCAGCCCGCTACGCCGAGGAGCTCCTTGACCGTGATCGGGATGCCGTCGAGAGGCCCGCGCGGACTCCCCAGACGATAGCGCTCGGCCGATTCGCGGGCCGCCTGCAGGGCGCCGTCGGCATCCACGTGAGTGATCGCGTTGATCTCTGAGTTGACCCGCCCTTGCCTATCGAGCAGGTCCTCCAGAACCGCAACAGGGCTGACACCACGCAGGTACTGACGACCCAACGAAGCCGCGGTGGGGATGTCGTTGCGAATCATGTGGCTCCCTTTGGGACATGCGGTTGGGGGAAGACTGGGACCGCATAAGGGCTGGCGTCCGCGATCGATCACGGCGTGAGGTCGATGCCCTTGGGTTCGCGAACCATCGAGACGGCGCCGAACGAGATCGCGCACAGTGCCATCACGTAGACCCCGATGAAGATCGCGTTGCCGGTCGAGTCCAGCAGCGCCTGGGCGATCATTGGCGCGAAGGCCCCGCCGATGATCGCGCCGGACGAGTACCCGATCGACGCACCGGAGTAGCGGACCGAGGCTGGAAACATCTCGGCGTACATCGCTGACATGGGTCCGTACGTCAGACCGATTCCGGGTGTGAGGAGAACCACTGCGGCGAGGAACAGAAGAGCGTTGCCCGTCTGCATCAGGGCGAACAGGGGCACGATCCAGATGATGATCATCGTGTAACCAAGCTGGAACGTGCGCACTCGTCCAATTCGGTCTGAGAGAGCGCCACCGTACATCGTGAATCCTGCGTACCCGACTGCGCCTGCCATGGTTGACAGCAGCACCGCCTCGTCGCTGAGGCCGACGGCCGCGCCGTAGGAGACGAAGAATGCGATCTGCAGATAGCCGACGGCGTTGTTGCCCGCAAAGATGAGCGCGGTCAATACGACCTGGCGCCGATGGCCGCGGATCAGGTCAATCAGCGGCGCGGAGGAGCGAGCCTGGCGCTCACGCAACTCCTCGAACACCGGGCTCTCCTCGACAGTCCGGCGGATCACGTAGCCGACCGCGATCATCACCAACGACATCAGGAATGGGATCCGCCAGCCCCAGGCAAGGAAGGACTCCTCGCTGGTCGCGGCCTTGAGACCGAGCGTGACGGCAGTGGCGAGCAACAGAGCCAGGGGAACACTGACCTGCGGGTAGGCACCGAATCGGCCGCGGCGATCGGCAGGCGCGTGCTCTACCGCCATCAGCGCAGCGCCACCCCATTCACCGCCTGCGGAGAACCCCTGCAGGATCCGGAGAGTGATCAATGCCAGCGGCGCCGCCACGCCGATCGAGGCGTGGGTGGGCAGGAGCCCGATCCCAGTGGTCGCAAGGCCCATCGTCAAGAGCGTGACGACGAGCATCCGCTTGCGGCCGATCCGATCGCCAAAACGGCCGGCAACGATCGCGCCGATGGGCCGGAACAGGAAACTGATGCCGATCGTCGCCAGCGACACAAGAGACGCGAGCCCGGGGGAGGACTGCTCCAGCGGTGCGAAGAACAGTGGGGCGAACACCAGCCCAGCCGCTTGCGCGTAGATGAAGAAGTCGTACCACTCGATCGTGGTGCCAACCAATGCCCCCGCAAGCACCTTGCGTTGCTCGGCGGAGGGCCGGGTCTGAGTCGTACCCGAGTCCCTGTCTGCCGTGAGCGCCATCGATATACCTCCGAGTGGTCGTCCTGTGAAGCGCATCACCGACAGCGTAGGAATTTTGGGGGCATGGTCAGGCAGTCCAATGCGTACCCCGGTCTCCGGGCCAATCCCGTCTCGTCTGTCTCCGCATGGACCGCTCTGGGATCACAGTCGAACTCACCGTCCGGCTGTCGCGAGCTGCAGGCAACCCCTTGCCGGGCTGATGGCCGGATCGGGGTGACACGTTCCTTGCAGCTCCGCGTTCCTTCCAAAGGTTCGCTGGGGATGCGGGTTCGGCCAGTTCGGCTGCGGGCACAGCGCCGCGGTGTCGGGGCTCGGGGCAGCGCATTTCGACACGGGAGTGGTACCGGCCTCTGCTCAGCTTGAAGCCCGCACCGCCTCCGCGATCGCTCGCACACCGTCTGGGATGCGGCGCATCGATATTGCGCCGAAGCCGAGCACGAGCCACAGCCCAGGTCGGTACCTCGCAGGAAGCTCGCCCGCGTGGCAGTAGCGATGCAGCGGATAGGCCCGCACGCTGCGCTCGTCCAGCTCGGCTTGTAAGCGGTCCTGGTCGCCTGACGTAGCTAGCTGCACGAGCGCGTGGAGGCCTGCCGGAGTCCCGGTGACCGTGACACCGGGGAACGACTCGGCAAGTGCTTCAATCAGGATCTCGCGCCGGTGCGCGTACTCACGCCGCATCTGACGCAGATGCCGTTCAAACGCACCGCTGGACACGAACTCCCCGAAGGTCAGCTGCGAGAAGACGGAGATTCCGACGTCGATGTGCGATCGGCTCGTTCGGACCTCCTCGCGCAAGATCGAGGGCGTGACCAGCCAGCCGAGTCGGAGGCCGGGGGCCAGGCTCTTGCTGACCGATCCGACGAGCGCAACGCGTTCTGGCACCACGCCCTGCAGCACACCCAGTGGCTGCCGGTCGTATCGCAACTCGGCGTCGTAGTCGTCTTCGATGATGAGACCGCCGACCTCGTCAGCCCATCGGAGTAGTTCGAGCCGACGCTGTCGTGACATGACGGACCCGACTGGAAAGCTGTGGGCGGGCGAGACCAACACAGCGGCAACACCTGCCTCGCGCAGCCCGTCGACGCTGACCCCCTCGTCGTCGACCCGAATGGGCACTGGCTCAACCTCGGAGCCCTCGAAGGGCAGCCGCAACGGGATCCAGCCGGGATCTTCAACTCCGATGCGACGAATACCCCGTGCGGCCAGAGTGCCCGCCAGGATGCCGACCGCGTGGACCGCGCCGTTGGTGACGAAGGTGTTCTCCTCCAGGGCTGCTGCGCCACGAACTCGGCCGAGGTAGTCGGCTATGGCACCGCGAAGTGCGGGCAGGCCGTCAGGGTCCCCGTAGTCCAGGTTGGCTGACGGCGCCTTGGCGAACCCGGTTCGCGCAGCGCGTAGCCAGTCGGTGCGGGGGAACTTCGACAGGTCTGGGATACCGGTTCGAAAGTCGAAGGTGTAGCTGCGGTCGGGCTTGCGAACGGGCGGTGGCGTCGGCTCCGCAGTCGGCACTCCTTGGACATAGGTCCCCGATCCGACCTGCGAACGGAGGTACCCTTCTGCTTCGAGCTGCTCGTAGGCCTGGACGACCATCCACCGGGAGCAGCCGATCTGCTCACTGAGCGCGCGGCTTGCCGGGAGCCGCACGCCACTGCGCAGCCGCCCGGCCCTGATCGCCTCGCGCAGTCCATTCTCCAGCTGGCGCAGCCGCGGCGCCGCTGTCGGTTCGTCGTCCCAGTCCCACTGCAGCAGCAAGGCCGAATTGGACTGTTCCGGGCTCATGTCTGTGAACGATAACTGCGAAGTCCCTCTGCTCGTGGCCATCAGACGCTTCGCCAGCCGGGGATCATCGGGCGGGCAGGCGCGACCGTTGGACCTGTGCGAATGGTCTGGTCAACCTGGGGACGGAGTGACGGCATGTTTCGGCGTTGAGTCAGCTGCTGACCACATGGCCGAAGCGTGCGACGACGCGGCCCGGCTCGTAGCACTGCAGTTGGGAGTCGGGCCTGAGTTCCGCAGCTGACTGAGGGTCGAGTGACGCGTAAAGGGGCTGTGACCTGCGGAAACGCGTGCGGGGGCGGTGACACGGCGTGTCACTAGTCCGGGTGCCGGATGGCTCCGGGGATGCTCAG
>JBOGDF010000024.1:0-26590 GCA_050701635.1 Micromonosporaceae bacterium
CGACGACCGGCCGCGTTGCAGAACCGTCCGGATACAACACCGGTATCCGGACGAACCTGCGCCTTGCCGGACCGCCGCCTGGCACCTGTCTCGCTCGACCAAGATCCACAGGACAGGCCCTAGCCGGCGAGCATCTTGCGCAGGACGTACTGCAGGATGCCGCCGTGGCGGTAGTAGTCGGCTTCGCCGGGGGTGTCGATCCGCAGCACCGCGTCGAACTCGACGTCGCGTGCCGTCACGTGGACCGTCCGTGGCGAGTCGCCGTCGTTGAGCGCCGTCACCCCGGTGATGGAGAAGGTCTCGGTGCCGGTGAGCCCGAGCGACTCGGCGTTCTGCCCCTCGGGGTACTGCAGCGGCAGCACGCCCATCCCGATCAGGTTGGACCGGTGGATCCGCTCGTACGACTCCGCGATCACGGCCCGTACGCCGAGCAGTGAGGTGCCCTTCGCCGCCCAGTCCCGGGACGAGCCGGAGCCGTACTCCTTGCCGGCCAGCACCACCAGCGGGACGCCCTCGGCCGCGTACGCCTGAGCGGCGTCGTAGATGGTGGTCTGCTCGCCGGTGAGGTGGTTGACGGTGACGCCGCCCTCGGTGCCGGGCGCCAGCTGGTTGCGCAGCCGGATGTTGGCGAACGTGCCGCGGATCATCACCTCGTGGTTGCCCCGGCGGGAGCCGTACGAGTTGAAGTCCTTGCGCTCGACGCCGTGCTCGGTGAGGTACGCGCCGGCGGGGGAGTCGGGCTTGATCGCGCCGGCGGGGGAGATGTGGTCGGTGGTCACCGAGTCACCCAGCTTCGCCAGCACCCGCGCGCCGGCGATGTCGGTCACCGGCTGCGGCTGCGGCGTCATCCCGTCGAAGTACGGAGGCTTCCGTACGTACGTGGAGTCCTCGGCCCACTCGAAGGTGTCCCCGGTCGGGGTCGGCAGCGACCGCCACGCCTCGTCGCCGGCGAACACGTCGGCGTAGTCGCGGGAGAACATCTCCGAGGCGATCGCCGTACCGGTGACCTCCTCGATCTCCAGCGAGGTCGGCCAGACGTCTTTCAGGAACACCGGCTCACCGTCCGACCCGGTGCCGAGCGGCTCGGCAGCCAGGTCGATGTCCATGGTGCCGGCGAGCGCGTACGCCACCACCAGCGGCGGCGACGCCAGATAGTTCATCTTCACGTCCGGCTGGATCCGGCCCTCGAAGTTGCGGTTGCCCGACAGCACCGACACCACGGTCAGGTCCTGCTCGTTCACCGCCGCGGAGATCTCCGGCTGCAGTGGACCGGAGTTGCCGATGCAGGTGGTGCAGCCGTACCCGACCAGGTTGAAACCGATCTTGTCGAGGTACGGGGTGAGCCCGGCCCGCTCGTAGTAGTCCATGACGACCTTGGAGCCGGGGGCGAGCGTGGTCTTCACCCACGGCTTGCGGGTCAGCCCCTTCTCGACCGCCTTCTTCGCCACCAGCGCGGCGCCCACCATGACGTGCGGGTTGGAGGTGTTGGTGCACGAGGTGATCGCGGCGATCACCACCGCGCCATGGTCGAGCTCGAACTCCGTACCGTCGTCCATGGTGACGTGGGTCGGGTCGCTGGGCCTGCCCTGTGCCCCCGCGGCGGCGGAGATCACGTGTGGTGCGCCGTCGCCGTTCGCCCCGTGGTACGCGGGAGAGTCGCTGGCCGGGAAGGACTCGGCGGAGGCCTCGTCCACACCGGACTCGAGGTCGCTGGAATCCACGTAGTCGGTGAGGGCCTGGCGGAAGGCGTTCTTGGCGATCCGCAGCGGCACCCGGTCCTGCGGCCGCTTCGGCCCGGCCAGGGAGGGCTCCACAGTGGACAGATCCAGCTCCAGCGTCTCGGAGTAGGACGGCTCGATCGACGGGTCGTGCCACAGCCCCTGCGCCTTGGCGTACGCCTCGACCAGCGCGACCTGCTGCGCGTCGCGGCCGGTCAGCTGCAGGTAGTGGATCGTCTCGGCGTCGATCGGGAAGATCGCCGCGGTGGAGCCGTATTCGGGGCTCATGTTGCCGATGGTGGCCCGGTTCGCCAGCGGTACGGCGGCGACGCCGGGGCCGTAGAACTCGACGAACTTGCCGACCACCCCGTGCTTGCGCAGCATCTCGGTGATCGTGAGCACCAGGTCGGTGGCGGTGGAGCCCTCGGGCATCTCACCGTGCAGCTTGAAGCCGACCACGCGCGGGATCAGCATCGAGACCGGCTGGCCGAGCATCGCCGCCTCGGCCTCGATCCCGCCGACGCCCCAGCCCAGCACGCCCAGGCCGTTGACCATCGTGGTGTGCGAGTCGGTGCCGACCACGGTGTCCGGGTACGCCACCCCGTCCCGGTCGAAGATCACGCGGGCCAGGTATTCGATGTTGACCTGGTGCACGATCCCGGTGCCGGGCGGCACCACCTTGAACTCGTTGAACGCGCCCTGACCCCAGCGCAGGAACTGGTAGCGCTCCCGGTTGCGCTGGTACTCCAGCTCGACGTTGCGGGCGAACGCGTCCTCGCGGCCGAAGATGTCGGCGATCACCGAGTGGTCGATCACCAGCTCGGCGGGGGCGAGCGGGTTGACCTTGCCGGTGTCGCCGGCCAGGTCGCGTACCGCCTCGCGCATGGTGGCCAGGTCGACCACGCACGGTACGCCGGTGAAGTCCTGCATCAGCACCCGTGACGGCGTGAACTGGATCTCCACGCTCGGCTCCGCCTCGGGATCCCAGCCGCCCAGCGCCCGGACGTGGTCGGCGGTGATGTTCACGCCGTCCTCGGTACGCAGCAGGTTCTCCAGCAGGATCTTCAGGCTGTACGGCAGCCGTTCCTGACCGTCGACCTTGTCGAGCTGGTAGATGTCGTACGTCTGGTCGCCGACGCTGAGTCGGGTCTTGGCGCCGAAGCTGTCGAGGCTCGCCACGTCGTACTCCTCGCATCTGTGATCTGTGCTTGCAGTCTCGCGCACTCCCGGCGGGCTCGCTGGGTTAGGTGAACCTTGCTGCCGCTGGGGCCGTCTTCAACAAACCGTACGTCCGTCTTGTTTTGCGCGCAAGGCCGTGCCAGGGTGTGGGACGTGACCAGAATCCACCATGTAAAGCTGTTGGGGCCGCCCGGGTCGGAGCCGGTGATGCGGGAGTTCTACGCCGGCGTACTCGGCCTGGAGGAGATCCCGAAGCCGCCGGTGCTGGCGGCGCGCGGCGGCTGCTGGTTCCGGGGCGGCGGCATCGAGCTGCACGTCAGCCCGGACCCGGAGTTCCAGCCAGCTCGCAAGGCCCACCCCGGGCTGCTCTGGGACGACCTGGACGCGCTGGCGGGGCGGCTGGAGGCCGCCGGGCAGCCGGTGCGCTGGGACGGCGACTTCCCCGGGATGCGCCGCTTCTACGCCCACGACCCGTTCGGCAACCGCCTGGAGTTCCTCACCCCCACCGGGTGAGGCCCCGGGTCCCCTCACCGAGGTCCCGGGGCCGGAAAACCTTGCTCAGCGGGTACGCCGCAGCCCCACGTACTGCAGCTCGGCGAACACCAGCACGGCGGCCGCCTGCAGCAACAGGTACCCGACTCCGAGCCCGGTGAGCGGGAACCATCCGGCGAACGCGGTGAGCACGCTGTCGGCCACCCACAGCAGGTTCGCCCCGATCACCACCCACACCGCGACCGGCGCCATCCGGGTACGGGTCGACAGGTAGCCGAGCGCGGCCGCCCAGACCAGCAGGAAGACTCCCGCCGGCACCAGCAGCGACGGGGGAGTGCCGAGCAGCCCGGGCAGGAAGCCGACACCCGCCAGCGCGCCCACCCCGGACAGCCCGGACGCGACCCCGTCCACTCGCAGGACGAGCCGCAGCAAGGCGTCGGTGCCGGCGGCGGTACGGGCGCTCTCGATGTGTGTGGTCATGGGGATCAACCTCCGTGGGTACGTGGTGTTCGGTTGCTCCCCACGCTGCGGATCAACCACTGCCACGACGACACGAAGCGCTGCCATCCGCTGCCAGTTCTGGGCTTTGTTTCGGTCAGACCTGGTCGAATCCCCGGGCACGGAGGTCGTCGGCGACGAGTTTCGCGGCGGCGTTCTGCCAGTTGTGCAGGGTGCGCTCCGGCACCTGGCTCTGGAACCAGCGCAACGCCGTACGCGCCGTCGCCGGCAGGGCCGCGTGCCGCGCCCGCTGGCTGTACGGCCGCAGCCCCACCACGTACGGGAAGTAGAGAGCGTTGTAGTGCCGCCACTCGTCGCTGGTGCCGAACTCCCCGTCGGGCGGCTTGAGCCGGGTGATGCTCTCCAGCAGCAGCGACTTGAGCTGGTTCGCCCGCTCGACCGGCGACCCCGGCCCGTCGACCCGGCGCGCCACCACGGGCAGTCCGGTGAGCGGGCTCGCCACCAGCCGGCCCAGGTCGCCGTAGTGGCTGAGCGCCCGCCGGGTCAGCCGTACGAACTCCGCGTCGCTCAGCTCGGTCAGCGCGTGCGCGTCGGCGCGCCGGGGCAGCGCCTCGGCCACGTCCCGCAGCTCGGCACGCTCCCGCCGCAGCGGGCCGGCGTCCGGGAAGGACACCCGGTCCAGCATCCGGTGCAGCGGATTCGCCAGCACCTGCACCGCGACCGCCGCCGCGATCCCACCGAACAACAAACCCACCATCGCGGGGGTAGGCGGCGCGACCAGCATCGCGACCGCGATCTGGCCCCCGAACAGCACCGCCGTGACCAGCGCGATGACCGCCGAGCGGCGCATGTCCGGCCGCAGCGTCTCGCCCTCGTCGAACGCGTCGGCGACCGCCACCACGACGCCCAGCACCACCAGGTCCGCACCGATCCCCGCCACCGTCAGCCACTGCGGCAACCAGCCCAGCCCGAGCAGCAGCGCCGCCACCCCGAGCCCCACCAGGACGGTCGCCGCCAGCACCAACCCGCCCACCGGCCCGGGCAGCGCCAACCGCCGCGCCACCAGCACAGCCCCGAACGCCGCAAGCAACGGCCCCAGCACCGCCACCGCGAGAACCCCCGCGAGCAGCAGCCCCAACCAGTCGGGCACTCCGTGCCAGACCCACTCCGTCGAGGAGGCCGGCACGACGGGGCCCAGACCGATCAGGCGGGCGGTCGCGGGAAAGCCGCCCAGGAGCACGAACCCGAGGATCGCCGGCGTACTCGAGCCCATAGCCGATGTGAGCCACCAGCGGTCAGCCCACTCCCGCCAGGTCACCGCCTCCGGCAGCAGCCGCAGCAGTACGCCGGTCCACGCCACCGCCGGTACGCAGAGCAGCCCGCTCTGCACCGCGGTCAGCGGAGTCGCCGCCGCCGGCCAGGCGTTGGCGAGCGCGAGACAGGCGAGCGCGAGGGCGTACCCGAGCAGCCCGATGCCGGCGCGGCGCAGCACAGGCTTGGACGGATCGCGCGCGATCAGGTAGAGCCCGAGCCACCAGGCCAGCCCGAACCCGACCGCGGACAGCCCGAGCATCGGTGGCTACTACCGGGAGGAGGCGGCGTCGGCCTTCTCGGTCGGGTCGGCCTTCGCGGCGGCGCGGCGGTCGCGGCGCTGCAGGTACCAGGCCCTACCCACGTGCAGCATCGTGGGAAGCACCGCGGCGAGGATCCCGATGAGGACGATCACCTCGATGTATTCGCGGACGAAGGGGATCTGCCCGAGGTAGAAGCCCGCGGTGGTGATGGTGGTGCCCCAGACGATGTCGCCGAGCGTGTTGAACAGCGTGAACTTGCGGTACTGCATCTTCGACACGCCCGCCATCAGCGGCACGATCGTTCGTACCACCGGTACGAACCGGGCGACGGCGACAGTCGCGGGGCCGTACTTGGTGAAGAACTGGTGCGCCCGCTCGACGTACTCCTGCTTGAACAGCAGCGAGTCGGGCCGGCGGAAGATCGCGGGCCCGGCCTTCCGGCCGATCCAGTAGCCGGTCTGGTCCCCGGCGATGGCGGCGATCGGGATCGCGAGCAGCAGCACCCACATCGGCGGCAGCACGCCGATCGCCGAGAGCAGTC
Organism: Micromonosporaceae bacterium; assembly: GCA_050701635.1. Lineage (GTDB taxonomy): Bacteria > Actinomycetota > Actinomycetes > Mycobacteriales > Micromonosporaceae > WHSM01. Next base: position 5,964 of record JBOGDF010000024.1, read on the forward strand.
CGGCGGTGAACAGCAGCGAGTCGCCTGGCAGCACGACGCCGATCAGGACGGCCGATTCACCGAAGACGATGACGAGCAGGCCGACGAACCCGAAGGTCCTGAGCAGGAACTCGGGGTCGAGCCAGCCGGGAAGCAGGGACAGCGAAGTGACGAGGGTGCCGGTAGCGAAGCTCACGCGGTTAGACGGTACTTGGCGTTTCTCAATACTGCGTCATCGGGCACCGCTTTGTGTCCCGCTGTCCGGTCCTCATGTGGTCGCCGTCTCCGATGCGCCGGTACGCCCGTCCGCCTGCTGCGGGATCTCCAGATCGTCGACCGCGGGCTCAGGCGTGGCACCGCGTACCACGGCGAGGCGGCTGACCAGGCCGGTCCAGCGGCGTACCCGCAGCGTGACCGTGCTGCCGAGGCCGAGCCCCTCACCGAGGTGGCCGGGCAGGATCCAGGCGTCCAGCAGGTCGCGGTCGCCGTCGGCGACGGCGAGCACGTACCGGCCGGCCAGGGCCCGGGTACGGGTCGCCGTGTAGTCCTCCAGCAGCACCACCGTGCCGGTACGGTCCCGGCTGCCGACCACGTCGGCGATCGCCAGCGCGGCGAGCCCGACCGCGGCGAGCGCGCCGGCCGCCACCGCCACCCAACCGGCGAGCCGGCCGAACTGCGGCAGGTAGTCGCCGTACCCCCGCAACAGCGCGGCACCGGCAACGGTGCCGATCAGGGCCAGCGCGGCGGCGCCGGTGCAGCCCAGCCCGCCCCAGCCCCAGCAGAACCGCAGCCGGTCCGGGTACGCCACCCGCAGCGCCCGGTCCCGCGCCAGCACCCGGCGGTGCCGGGCCGGCGTCAGCCGGAGCTGCTCGGACAGCCCGGGCGCCACGCCGAGCGCCACCGCGTACGCGGTCCGCTGCTGCGCCGCGGCGGCATCGCCGATCTCGGCGGTGGCCAGCTCCGGATCGGATTCCCGCAGGTGGGTACGCACGCCGAGCCAGTGCGCGGCGGCGGCGCGGCCGGCGGGGGTCGGGCGGTAGCGCTCGCGTACCCGTACCGCGAGCTGGTGCAGCACCAACAGGATCGCCACCGACACCGCGATCGCCGAGACCAGCCGGTCACTCGGCACCGACAGATACGCCCACGCCCCCAACGCCAGGGACGGGATCAGCGCGGTGGCGGACAGGAAGTCGGTGTTGACGCCGACCCGCGCCAGATCCCGCGCCCGCGCGTCGGCGGAGACCTCGGCGGCGTACCGGGCGAGCCAGCGTTGCGCCGCTCGGCGGGTGTGGAACGCCAGCGCGGAAACCGGCGTACGGCCGTTGCGCGCCTGGGTACGCAGCCGGCCCATCAGCCGCCGCTCGTACCGGGTCAGGTTCGGCGGGTCGGGCTGGTGGATCTCGAGCACCGGATGGTCCGGATCGTCGGCGCGTACCGCCACGAATCCGCGTGCCAGGAAGTCCAGCAGGGTGCCGGCGACGGCGTCCGGGGTGCAGCGCCAGCGTTGCGCCAGCATGTTGGCGACCGCGGGCCGGGAGCTGCCCAGCACGTCGGTCGGCGGATCCGGCAGTACCGTACGCGGGCGCGTCCAGATCCGGATCCCGGCCAGGATGAGCAGCCAGACGACGAGGCTGCCGCCGCCGGTGAGGAACAGTGCTGTCGCGAGTAATGGCATGGCCCGCTCCTTCGACGTACTACATACAGTCCCGCCGCTGACACACAGAGCGGTAGACCCTTGTCGTAGAACTGTCGAAAATTTGCGGAATAGGGGCCGAAAGCCCCCGGATTCGGGTGCCTCAGTCGGGCAGGCGCGGGCCCTGCTCCCGTTGCGCGGCGAGCCACTCCTCGACCTCGTCGGCCTTGCGCGGCAGCCCGGCGGAGAGGTTCTCCGCGCCGGAGGCGGTGACCAGGACGTCGTCCTCGATCCGGATCCCGATGCCGCGCAGCTCTTCGGGCACCAGCTCGTCCTGCGGCTGGAAGTACAGCCCCGGCTCGACGGTGAGCACGTACCCCTCGTCGACGGCGCCCTCGCGGTAGTTCTCCTTGCGGGCGTTGGCGCAGTCGTGCACGTCGAGCCCGAGCATGTGGCCGAAGCCGTGCAGGCTCCACCGCCGGTACAGCTGCTTGTCGGAGTCCAGCGCCTCTTCCGCGGAGCAGGGGAGTACGCCGAGCGCTTCCAGCCCCTCGGCCAGCACGCTCATGCAGACCCGGTTGATCTCCCGGAACTCCACGCCGGGGCGTACCGCCTCGATGCCGGCCTGCTGGGAGGCGTACACGATCTGGTAGACCTCGCGCTGCAGGTCGGTGAACCGCCCGGAGACCGGGAGGGTACGCGTCACGTCGGCGGTGTAGAGGTGACGGTTCTCGATCCCCATGTCCATCAGGAGCAGCTCGCCGGGGCGGGTCTGCCCGTCGTTGCGGATCCAGTGCAGCGTGGTGGCGTGGGAGCCGGCGGCGACGATCGAGCTGTAGCCGACGGTGTTGCCGTCGTGGCGGGCACGCAGCCCGAAGATCCCGTCCAGCAGCCGCTCCGAGACGCCCCGGTCCGCCGGCAGCACCCGGGCCACGTCCTCGAAGCCCCGTACGGTCGCCTCCACCGCGTCGACCAGCTGCGCGATCTCCCACTCGTCCTTGACCAGCCGCAGCTCGGAGAGCACGGCGGCCAGCTCGGCGTCCCGGGTCAGCGGCTTCTCGGCACCCTCGGCGGCCTCGGGCTGCTCCTGCGGCGTGATCGCGGCGTCGACGCGGTGGTCGAAGCCGCGCAGCACCCGGGTGCGCTCCGGCTCCAGCTCGGCGAGCGCCTTCTCCAGGTCGGCGATGTCGGCGGTCTCGATGCCGAGTAGGTCGCTGCGCTCGGCCAGCGAGTGCCTGCGGCCGATCCACAGCTCGCCGTACTGCGAGTCGCGGAAGAACTCGTCGGTGTCCTTGGGGGAGCGCGGGCGGGCGTACAGCACCGCGTCGTGGCCCTCGCCGTTCGGGCGCAGCACCAGCACGGCGTCCGGGTCGTGTTCCCCGGTCAGCCACATGAAGTCGGCGCCGGGCCGGAACGGGTAGTGGCAGTCGTTGTTGCGAACCTTCTCGGTGCCGGTGGGGATCACCAGCGTGTCGCCGCCGAACGCCCGGGACAGCTGTTCCCGGCGCCGCGCATGGCAGGGCGCGTAGTCGACGGTGACCAGCCCGGTCAGGCTGTCCTCGCGCCACCCGGTACGCATGAACTGCAGCAGTGGTTCGGGATAGTCAGGGTGGTGAGCCGGCTTCTGCCCCTCAGGCTCCGTCATCAATTCGCTCCTTACCACTGCCGGTACGCCACCTTGACGGTATCGCGTACCGGCACGCGGGGCGATGGGCCTACCGGCATTGGGGGAGTGCGGCAGCGCAGCCCCCGCATGCGAGGATGGCTGCCATGTGCGGACTGCTCACCTTCGTCAGCGCCACGGGTGCCGCCCGCACCCACAAGAGCGCGATCGCCGAGGCCTTGGAGAACCAGCACCACCGGGGCCCGGACGAGACCGGCGTGCTCGACCTCGGCGAGGACGGGGTGCTCGCCTTCAAGCGGCTGTCGATCATCGACGTGGAGCACTCCCACCAGCCGATGCGGTACGCCGACGGCCGCTACACGATGACGTTCAACGGGGAGATCTACAACTACATCGAGCTGCGCGAGGAGCTGATCCGCGAGCACGACGCGACCTTCGAGACCGAGGGCGACAGCGAAGTGGTGCTGGCGGCGTACCACTACTGGGGCGCCGACGCGGTGAAGCGGCTGCGCGGCATGTTCGCGTTCGTGATCTGGGACCGGCTGGAGCGTACGGCGTTCGGGGCGCGCGACCCGTACGGCATCAAGCCGCTCTACTACATGGTCAACGAGCACGGTGCGTACTTCGCCAGCGAGAAGAAGACGCTGCTGGCGCTGGCGCCCGAGCTGCCGATCGACGGCGCCGGCCTCTCGCACTACCTGACCCTGCAGTACGCCCCCGAGCCGGAGTCGCTGCACCGCGGCATCACCCGGCTGGAGTGCGGCTACTCGTTCTCGTACCAGCCGGGTGGCGACCTCACGCCGTCCCGCTACTACCGTGCGGAGTTCCGCCCCACCCCGGCCGACGACCCCGAGGCGCTGTACCAGCGGATCCAGGACACGCTGCGGGATAGCGTACGGATGCACATGCGCTCCGACGTACCGGTCGGATCGTTCCTCTCCAGCGGGATCGACTCCACCGCGGTCGCGGCGCTCGCCCGGGAGTTCAACCCCAAGATCCTTACCTTCACGGTGGGGTACGACGTGCCCGGCTACAGCGAGATCGACGTCGCGCAGGAGTCGGCGCGCTGGCTGGACGTCACCACGATCCCGACCAAGATCGGCCCGCAGGAGATGATGGACCACCTGCCGCGGATCGTCTGGCATCTCGACGACCCGGTGGCCGACCCGGCGCTGGTGCCGCTCTACTTCGTGGCGCGCAAGGCCAGCGAGCACGTCACCGTGGTGCTCTCCGGCGAGGGCGCCGACGAGTTCTTCGGCGGGTACGGCATCTACCGCGAGCCGCTGTCGCTGCGCCACATCGAGCGGCTCCCGTCGGCGCTCAAACGCGGCCTGCGCGCGCTGTCGAGGGTGATCCCGGAAGGCGTCAAGGGGCGCAGCTTCCTGGAGCGCGGCACCTCGCCGATCGAGGAGCGCTACTACGGCAACGCCCGGATCTTCACCGAGGCGGACAAGTCCCGGCTGATGCGGCACTACGACCCGTCGGTGCAGTACACCGACGTCACCAAGCCGCTGTACGCCGAGTGCGCCCACCTCGACGACATCAGCAAGATGCAGTACATCGACCTCTACACCTGGCTGCGCGGCGACATCCTGGTCAAGGCGGACCGGATGTCGATGGCGCACTCTCTGGAGCTGCGGGTGCCGTTCCTGGACAAGGAGGTCTTCGACGTCGCCGCCACGGTGCCGCCGGAGCTGAAGGTCACCCGCGGCGGGATCCGCAAGTACGCGCTGCGCCGCGCTCTGGACGGTGTCGTACCGCCGCAGATCGTCAACCGCCCCAAGCTCGGCTTCCCGACCCCGACCCGGGTCTGGCTGAAGCACGACATGTACGAGTGGGCGCTGGAGATCCTGTCCAAGTCCGCCGCCGGCGACCTGCTCGACCTGGAGTACGCCCGCAGCCTGCTCGAAGCGCACCGCCGCGGCGAAGCCGACCACAGCCGCAAGGTCTGGACGGTGCTGGTGTTCTGCGTCTGGCACGCGATCTTCGTGGAACGTTCGATCGACCCGCGCCCCGAGCCTGCCGAGTCGGCGCTGCTCACCAAGCCGGTCGTCGGCTCGCTGGTGTCGTAAGCTGCCGGCTCAGGGCGCGGCCCAGGCGCGGCCCAGGCGCGGCTCAGGCGCGGCCGGAGAGCTCGGCGTACCCGCGGGTGACCGCGACCAGCGCGGCGTCGGGGCCGTACGGTGCCCGTGCCGCGACCTGGCGCGGGTCGGCGCCGTCGGCGTGGCCTTCCCGGATCAGCCAGGCGAGCTGGTTCAGCTCGTCGTGCTGCGCCTTCACGAAACCGTGGTCGACCACGGCGCCGTGGCCGGGCACCACCGGCCCGGTCACCAGGTGCAGCAGCTCGGTCAGGGTGTGCGGCCACTCCAGCGGGTACGCGTCCTCGAAGCTCGGGGCAGCGTCCTGCTCCACCAGGTCGCCCGCCACCACCACGCCCGCGTCCGGCACGTGCACCACCACGTCACCGGCGGTGTGGCCCCGCCCGAGGTGGCGCAGCCGCACCTGCCGTACGCCCAGGTCGAGCTCGGCGGATTCGCGCAGCGTACGGGTCGGCGGCACCACCGTGACCTCGGTCAGCTCCGCCAGCTCCGGCTCGGCGATCTCCCACTCGGCGCGCAGCGCGGCCAGGGTGGTTGGCGTGGTCTCGCGCAGCAGCCGGGCGGCCTCGTCGTGGGCCCAGATCTCGGCACCCGCGAACGCCTGGTTGCCGTACGCGTGGTCGAAGTGGTGGTGGGTGTTCACCACGAGCCAGGGGTGCGGGGTGAGGCGGCGTACCGCCGCGGCCAGGTCGCGTCCCTGGGCGGGGGTGGCGAGCGTGTCGACCACCAGCGCGGCCGACTCGCCGACCACCAGCACGCTGTTCACATCCAGCACCGGGTAACGCCGTACGTAGACCCGGTCGGCGATCTCCTGCCAGTCAGCGGTCATAGCTGCTCCGCGGCTCGGCTCAGGAAGGTGTGTCGCTGCACCAGGACCCGCTCGAGGCTGCCTTCGGCAACCACGTGTTCGCCCTGGCGTACCAGTACGTCGAACCAGAGGCGCTTGCCGTCGCGTTTGGCGAGCGTGGCCTGGGCGTACACCACGCCGCCGACCAGCGTCGGGGAGCGGTGGCTCAGCTCGATGTGGCTGCCGACGGTGGTGGTGTCGGCGGGCAGCTTGCCCGCGGTGGTGGCCACCGCCGCCGCCTCGCACAGCGCGAGCACCCGGGGCGTACCGAGCACCGGTACGTCACCCGAGCCCAGCGCCTGTGCCGTGTCAGCGTCTCCCACCACCAGCTCCACCTGCGCGGACAGTCCCGGCGTCAGCTCCATGTGATCAGGGTAGGCCGCGAGCCTGCGTCGCCCGGTCCGGTTTACCGGGCCGGGTCGGTACGCCGGGCCAGCCGGGCGCGGTCGGTGAGCAGCTCGGCCAGCCGGTACGCCTCGTCCAGGTCCCGGTGCTCGGCGATCGCGGCGATGGTGAGCCCAGCGGTGTCCACGTGCACGCTGGCCAGTCCGAGCCAGCGCTGCCACGGCCCCTGCACCACCCGTACGCTCTGGATCCGCTGGTACGGCACCACCGCCAGGTGCCGGGTGAGCAGCCCCGAGTACGCCGCGAACACCCGGTCGGTGAGCCCCGCGGCGAGCACCCGGTAACGCAGCGGCGCCCGCCACCGGACCCGGGGCGGCACCGCCACCAGCGGCAGCGTGGCCACGTCCACGTCCGGCAGCACCCGGGCGATCACCCGCTGTACGACGTCCGGCTCGGCGACCGGGAGCAGGGTGCCGCCGAGCGCTCGTTCGCCTTCGCCGCCGCTGGCCCCGGCGACGTCGATCCGCGCCCGCAGCCACCCCATCGGGCGCCACAGCAGCGGCCAGGTGATCGCCACCGCCTGCACCCGACCTGCCGGTACGGTCTGGCTGCGGGTCTCCGCCAGCCCGTACTTCAGGCGCAGCCCGCGTACGGTCTCGGCGACGGTGAAGCCGTACTCGGTGATCACCCGGCGGATCGGCTGCAGCGCGATGCCGACCGCGGCGGTGACCGCGCCGATGATTCCGATCAGGGTGAGGTCGGGGTTCACCGAGAACATCAGGATCGCCGCGCCCAGGGTGAACGGCGCGGTGATCGCCTGCGGGGTGAGCAGCTGGCTCTGCAGCAGCGTCCTGGGCGGCACCCGGTGCAGCACCTCTTCCGGCTCCGGCGCCGCCGCCGCGACAACCGCCGGTACGGCCGGAACGTCTGTCACGGCGTCCCCGCCGTCCGCCGCGGCCGGGCTGGTGGCGGGCGCGCCGGACGCGATGCCGAGCAGTCGTTCGCGCAGCTCGTACGCCTGCGAGACGGTGAGGAAGGCGAGCGGCGCCTCGGTCTTGGAGGCGCCGACCACCTCGAGCCGCAGCTCGGCGAGCCCGGTGAGCCGCGCCATCACGGGGCGGACCACTTCGACGCTCTGCAGCCGTTGCAGCGCGATCGCGCGGGAGCGCCGCCAGATCAGCCCTTCGTAGATCCGCAGCTCGCGGTTGACGATGTGGTAGCCGGTGTACCGCCAGCTGACCCAGGACAGCACCAGCGTGCCGAGCACGGCGAGCAGCACCACCACGGCACCGCGCTGGAAGCCAAGTTGTGCGAAGCCCTGCAGCGAGATCGCGGCGACCACCACCGCGAAGGACCTGACGCCGCGCAGCAGCGGGGTGAGGGGATGCAGCCGCCGCCGCGGCTCACCGTCAGGTTGCGGTGAGTTCACAGACCCTCCGACTGGGTACGCCCGAGCGCCGCCAGCCGGTCCCGCAGCCGGGTCGCCTCGTCAGGCGCGAGCCCGGGGATCACCGCGTCGCTGGCCGCCGCCGCGGTGTGCAGCTGTACGGTCGCCAGCCCGAACGCGCGTTCCACCGGCCCGGCAGAGACGTCGACGAACTGCATCCGCCCGTACGGGACGATCGACAGCCGGCGGATCAACAGCCCGTGCCGGACCATGAGCTCTTCTTCGCGCTCGGCGTACCCCCAGGAGTAGACGGCGCGGACCACCATCACCACCCGCAGGATGAGCAGGACGAAAAACCCGGCGGTGATCAGGCTGGCGACCAAGGGGGAGGCCGACCACCACACGTAGCCGAGGGCGAGCAGGAGGGGAAACGTCCCGAGCGTCACGCCGATCAGGCGTACCCACACGAGTTTCGGGGAGACCGGATGCCAGGTGGTTTCCGACTCCCATGGCCCAAACGGCGCGCTAGTCACTCGGAGAGCCTAGGCCGCTCGCGCCCGCCCCCACCGGAACGACCTGCCGCAAGAATCCCCGCGCCCCAAGGAATTCCGACAGATGCGCCCGGTGCTCGTCACACGCCACCCACCGCTTCACCCGAGCGCCGCGATGGAGTCGAGGATTCTGCCACTCCAACACCACGGTAGCCGCAGAGCGGCACCCCTTAGCCGAACAGATCACCGAAGGCGTTTCCAACGTACCCACACCAAAAGTGTTGCAGGAGAAAGAGGGCACTGCCCAAAACCGCGCAACGACGCGCAAGGTGGCAGCGGGAGGGCCGCACGCGGGGGGCTCGGGGGGTCGTCCCCCCGACTAGCATCTGGAAGCTCCCGATGGGAGCGCGAAGCGCGAACAGCGAAGCCCAGAGCTGGAGGGACGCCGGGCGGCCACGGGGGAAGCCGCCCGGCGTCGGGTGCAATCGTACACGTGAAATGCGCCCTAGTGTCTACCCGGGCCGATGGTCCCTTCGGTTTGGTTTGGACGTCGGAAAAGCTGAGCCGGCACGGAAATCGAAGTCTGCCCGGGGACGGCGAAAGTCCTGGTCAGAGCGGCGGAGCCGGGGTGGACGTGTCGTCGTGGCGGGTACGTGCGAGGCTTGGAACTGCTGTCCGTCAGGCAAGTCCGCGAGTCATGGAGGTCCCGTGCCAGAGACGACGCCCGCGCAGGACGCGACCCTGCTGGAGAAGGCGCTGTTCGAGGTCAAGCGGATCATCGTCGGCCAGGACCGGATGATCGAGCGGATGTTCGTGGCGCTGCTGGCCCGTGGCCACTGTCTGCTGGAGGGCGTACCGGGGGTGGCGAAGACGCTCGCGGTGGAGACCGTGGCGAAGGTGGTGGGCGGCTCGTTCGCCCGGATCCAGTTCACCCCGGACCTGGTGCCGGCCGACATCGTGGGCACCCGGATCTACCGGCAGGGCGCGGAGAAGTTCGACGTCGAGCTGGGGCCGGTGTTCGTCAACTTCCTGCTCGCCGACGAGATCAACCGGGCGCCGGCGAAGGTGCAGTCGGCGTTGCTGGAGGTGATGGCCGAGCACCAGGTGTCGATCGGCGGGGAGACCCACGAGGCGCCGGAGCCGTTCCTGGTGATGGCGACCCAGAACCCGATCGAGCAGGAGGGCGTCTACCCGCTCCCGGAGGCGCAGCGCGACCGGTTCCTGTTCAAGGTGCTGGTGGGCTACCCGACGGATGTGGAAGAGCGCGAGATCGTCTACCGGATGGGCGTGAATCCGCCCGAGCCGAGCCAGGTGTTCCAGCCGGCGGACCTGCTGCGGCTGCAGCAGAAGGCGGACCAGTCGTTCACGCACAACGCGCTGGTGGACTATGCGGTACGGCTGGTGCTGGCCACCCGGGATCCCGCCGCGTACGGGCTGAACGACATCGCGCCGCTGGTGCAGTACGGTGCCAGCCCGCGTGCCTCGCTCGGGTTGATCCGGGCGGCGCGGGCGTTGGCGCTGCTGCGGGGGCGCGACTACGTACTGCCGCAGGACATCCAGGATCTGGCGCCGGACATCCTGCGGCACCGGCTGGTGTTGTCGTACGACGCGCTGGCCGACGGGATCCCGGCGGAGCAGATCGTGGCCCGGGTGTTGTCGATGGTGCCGCCGCCGACGGTGACGCCGCGCCAGAACGCCGACGGGCGGGGCCAGGGCGGCTCGCGTACCGGCCGTCCGGCGCAGGCGCGTCCGCAGCAGGCGCACGCGCCGCACGCGGCTGGCCGACCGGCGCACCCCGCGCAGCCGGTGAAGGCGGTCCCGGTGTCGGCGCCGCCGCAGTCGCCGTCCGGTGCCGGTGACGCGGGTTCCGGCAGCGGATCCACGGCGTGAGTCGAGCGGGCCTCGCGGTGTTCGGACGGATGCGACGCGGAGCCGACCAGCCCGGCGCGTCGCCGCCCGATCCGGCGCGCGCGGAGTTCGTGCTGTCGAAGCTGCAGCTGCTGATCACGCGCCGGCTGGACGGGCTGCTGCAGGGCGACTACCTGGGGCTGCTGCCCGGTCCGGGTAGCGAGGCGGGGGAGGCCCGGGAGTACCGCGCCGGCGACGACGTACGCCGGATGGACTGGCCGGTGACGGCGCGCACCACGGTGCCGCACGTACGGCAGACCATCGCGGACCGGGAGCTGGAGACCTGGCTGGCGCTAGACCTGTCGGCGAGCCTCGACTTCGGCACCGTGACCTGCCTGAAGCGGGACCTGGCGATCGCAGCCGCCGCGTCGATCGCGCATCTGACGGTACGCGGCGGCAACCGGATCGGCGCCGTGGTCGGCACCGGAGACTCGGTACGCCGGATCCCCGCCCACCCGGGCCGCAAGGGCGCCCAGGCGCTGCTGCGCTCGGTGGTGCTGACGCCGCCGGCGCGCGCCGGTGGGCGTACCGATCTGGGGGCGCTGGTCGACTCGCTGAACCGCCCGGTACGCCGGCGCGGCCTGGCGGTGGTGATCTCCGACTTCCTCACCGACCCGGGCTGGGAACGCCCGATGCGCAAGCTCGCGGTACGCCACGACGTGCTGGCGGTCGAGGTGCTGGACCCGCGCGAGCTGGAGCTGACCAGCGTGGGCGTGATGGAGTTCGTCGACCCCGAGACCGGCGCGGTGCACGAGGTGGACACCTCCGACGCCGCGCTGCGCGCCCGGTACGCCGAGCACGCCGCCGCGCAGCGGGGCCAGATCGCCGGTGCGCTGCGCCACGCCGGGGTGGCGCACCTGCGGCTGCGTACCGACTCTGACTGGTTGATCGACATCGTGCGCTTCGTCGCGGCGCAGCGGCATGCGCGTACCAGGGGGACCACCCGATGATTCGCTACCTGTCGTACTGGTGGCTGCTGGCCGTACTGCCGGTGCTGGCGCTGGCGGGGCTGTACGTGTGGGTGCAGCTGCGGCGGCGTACCACCGCGGTGAAGTTCAGCAACCTGGAGCTGCTCCAGAAGATCGCGCCGAAGGGGCTGGGCTGGAAGCGGCACGCGCCCGCGGTGGCGTTCCTGATCGCGCTGCTGATCCTGGCGCTGGCGATGGCGCGGCCGGCGACCGACGTACAGGAGCCGATGGAGCGGGCCACTGTGATCCTGGCGATCGACGTGTCGCTGTCGATGATGGCCGAGGACGTGGAACCGGACCGGTTCCGGGCGGCGAAGAGCGCCGCGAAGGACTTCGTGAAGCAGCTGCCGGACAGCTTCAACATCGGCCTGGTGGCGTTCTCCAAGTCGGCGAACGTGGTGGTCTCGCCCACCAAGGAACACGACCGGGTACGCCAGTCGATCGACACCCTGGAGCTGGGCGAGGGTACGGCCACCGGCGAGGCGGTGCTGGCGTCGCTGAAGGCGATCGAGTCGGTGCCGGCGGCGGGCGCCACCGCTCCGCCCCCGGCGCGGATCGTGATGCTCTCGGACGGGTTCCGTACCTTCGGGCGCAGCATCGAGGAGGCGGGCTCCGCGGCGGCGGCGGCCAACGTACCGGTCTCCACGATCGCGTTCGGCACCGACGAGGGCACCGTGGAGATCAACGATCAGACCGTCGAGGTGAAGGTGGACCGGGAGTCGCTGCAGCGGCTGGCCGACGACACCGGCGGCAAGGCGTACCAGGCGTACTCCTCGAAGGAGCTCAAGCAGGTCTACCAGGACATGGGCTCCTCGATCGGGCACCGTACCGCTGCCCGGGAGATCGGCCAGTGGTTCGTCGGGCTGGCGTTGCTGTTCGCGTTCGCCGCCGCCGGAATGAGCCTGCTGTGGACTTCGCGACTCCCCTAGGGGCCCCAGGGCGGCCCCGGCTAACGGCTACTCGGAGGTAGCCCATACAGTCGCCGGTGTCGGTGTGATCAGCGGAAGGAGCGGCCCGTGCCTCGTACGGTTCTGGTCACCGGAGGTAACCGGGGGATCGGTCTGGCGATCGCGAACGCGTTCGCCAAGCAGGGCGACCGGGTCGCGGTGACGCACCGCGGCAGTGAGGTGCCCGAGGGGCTGCTCGGCGTACGGTGCGACATCACCGATCCGGAGCAGGTCGACGCCGGGTTCGCCGCGGTGGAGGCCGAGCTGGGCCCGGTCGAGGTGCTGGTCGCCAACGCCGGGATCACCGACGACACGCTGCTGCTGCGGATGACCGAGGAGCAGTTCGGCCGGGTGATCGACACCAACTTGACCGGCGCGTTCCGGTGCGCGAAGCGGGCCACCTCGAAGATGCTGCGGGCCCGCTGGGGCCGGCTGATCTTCATCTCGTCGGTGGTGGGGCTCAGCGGCGGCCCCGGCCAGGTCAACTACGCGGCGAGCAAGGCCGGGCTGGTGGGGATGGCCCGCTCGATCGCTCGTGAGCTGGGCTCCCGCAACATCACCGCGAACGTGGTGGCGCCGGGCTTCATCGAGACCGACATGACCGCCGCGCTCACCGACAAGCGGCGCGAGGAGATTCTCGGCACGGTGCCGCTGGGCCGGATGGCGAGCGTGGACGAGGTGGCGAGCGTGGTGATCTGGCTGGCCAGCGACCCCGCCGGGTACGTCACCGGCGCGGTGATTCCGGTCGACGGCGGCCTCGGCATGGGCCACTGAGAGGGGTACGGATGGGTCTGTTGGAGGGCAAGCGGCTGCTGATCACTGGTGTGATCACCGACCAGTCGATCGCGTTCTCGGTGGCGAAGCTGGCGCAGCAGGAGGGCGCCACCGTGGTGCTCACCGGCTACGGCCGGATGTCGCTGGTGGAGCGGATCGCGAAGCGGCTGCCCACCACGGCGCCGGTGATCGAGCTCGACGTGACCAACGCCGAGCAACTCGACGGCCTCGCCGACGCGGTACGCGGCCACGTCGACGGCCTCGACGGTGTGGTGCACTCGATCGGCTTCGCACCCGCGTCCTGCCTGGGTGGCGGTTTCCTGACCGCGCCGTGGGAGGACGTGGCGACGGCCCTGCACGTCTCGACGTACTCCCTGAAGTCGCTCGCGGTGGCGTGCCTGCCGCTGATGAGCAGCGGCGGCTCGATCGTCGGCTTCGACTTCGACGCCACCAAGGCCTGGCCGGTGTACGACTGGATGGGCGTCGCGAAGGCCGCACTGGAGTCGACCGCCCGCTATCTGGCGCGCGACCTGGGGCCGAAGGGGATCCGGGTGAACCTGGTGGCGGCCGGTCCGCTGCGCACGATGGCGGCGAAGAGCATCCCCGGGTTCGAGCAGTTCGAGCAGGCGTGGACGGAGCGGGCTCCGCTGGGCTGGGAGCTGACCGACCCGGAGCCGGCCGCGCGGGCCTGCCTGGCGCTGCTGTCGGAGTGGTTCCCGGCCACCACCGGCGAAATGGTGCACGTCGACGGCGGCTTCCACGCGGTAGGTGTGTGAGGCCCCGGGTGGCCGACTACGACGCGTTTCTGCTGCTCTCCTTCGGCGGCCCGGAGCGGCCGGACGACGTGATCCCGTTCCTGGAGAACGTCACCCGGGGGCGCGGCGTACCGCCGGCGCGGCTGGCCGAGGTGGCCGAGCACTACCGGCACTTCGGGGGCGTGTCGCCGATCAACGACCAGTGCCGGGAGCTGCTGGCGGCGCTGCGTACGGAGTTCGCCGGCGCCGGGATCGCGCTGCCGCTCTACTGGGGCAACCGGAACTGGCATCCGATGCTGGCCGACACGGTGCGCCAGATGCGGGCGGACGGCGTGCGGCGGGCGCTGGCGTTCGTGACCAGCCCGTACGGGTCTTACTCGTCGTGCCGGCAGTACCTCGACGACGTGGCGCGTGCCCGGGCCGCGGTGGGGGACGGCGCCCCGGTGATCGACAAGATCCGGCACTACCACGACCATCCCGGGTACGTTGCGCCGCACGCCGACGCCGTACGGGGCGCGCGCGCCACCCTGCCGGCGGGGGAGCACCGGCTGGTGTTCACCGCGCACTCGATCCCGACCTCGATGGCGGACGCCGCCGGCCCGGACGGGCACCGCTACACCACCCAGCTCGCCGAGACCGCCCGCCTGGTCGGCCACGCCGCCGCGCCCGGCCTGGCGTACGACCTGGTGTGGCAGAGCCGCTCCGGGCCGCCCCGGGTGCCGTGGCTGGGGCCCGACGTGAACGACCACCTGGAGGCGCTGGCTAAGCGGGACGTCACCGGAGTCGTCGTCAGCCCGATCGGGTTCATCAGCGATCACCTGGAAGTGATCTGGGATCTCGACATCGAAGCGCGCGCCACCGCCGAGCGGCTCGGCCTCGGCTTAGCCCGGGCGGCGACCCCGGGCACCGATCCCCGGTTCGTGGCTATGGTGCGCGAGCTGGTGGCCGAGCGACTCGATCCGGCGACCCCGCGCCGCGCCCTCGGCGATGTCCCCACCTGGGACACCTGCCCGGTCGACTGCTGCGTGCCCGCTGGGGTCGGCTGATCTTGGGCTTTGGCTGCTCCGGCCCGCGCCTGGGCATCCAGCACCCCAAGATCGCGGCGGTCAGGTGTGGAGGGGGGTGTTGCAGGCGGCCATCATGGCGCGGCGGCAGGCGGTGTCCAGCGGGCGGAGCGCGGCGGCGCGCTGCTGCGCCTCGTACGCGTTGACCGCGCCGCCGATCGGGTCCTCGGCGGCGAGCGCCAGCACTCGGCGCAGCACGCTGGCGCGGGCGTACAGCCGGCGGCTGCGGGGGTCGTAGCCGGGCGGCAGCTCGGTGACGTCGCCGGTACGCCGCAGCGCGGTGAGCGCCTCGCCCAGCTCCGGCCGCCAGCGCGCCACGTCGAGCGACGCCAAGGTGTCGGTGGTCTCGGCGAGCGCCGTGGACAGGTCGGCTTCCGCTTCCGCGGTGCTGGGCGCGTCCGGTGGCGGCGCCGGCTCGGCGTCGAACGCGAAGCCGTGCCAGGTCACGGTGTGCCACACGTCGCCGGACCCCGAGCGGTGCTCCGTCAGCTCCGGCACCAGCCCGTACCCGCCCGCGATCACGCCTTCCCCGCGCAGCAGCGCCGCGCCGGTGAACGCGCCCGGCCCGGGCAGGCCACGCGGGTCGCCGGGCGCCGGCAGCACCAGCCGTACCTGGTCCGGCCCGAGCGAGGAGAAGCTGGCCAGCCCCTCGGCCAGCGGTACGTCGCGCCAGGTGCCCGGCAGGTCCCGGCACAGGTGTTCGTCACCGCCGCTGACCCGGCCGGCCACGTCGTCGTACGGCACCAGCCCGGCGCGCCAGGCGCGCACCCAGGGCACCATGCGCGCCGACAGCTGCATCAGGCCGGCGGAGGTACGTAACGTCACGCACCGAGAGTAGATCGGCCAGGGAAGCCGTGGACATCCCGTACGGCGGGTCGGCGTGGCGGCGACCGTGGCGCCGGATGGCGTTCTAGCGTCTGTCCTATGGGGAGCGGACGCAGCGTCGACTACGGCGCGGACGTACTGGCGGGCAACTGGCGCCGGCCGAAGCAGATCCCGGTGGTCGACGCCGAGCCGGAGCTGGTGGTGGAGGACGCGGAGACCGGGTTCTGCGGCGCCGTGGTCGGCTTCGAGGGCGACGCGGTGGTGCTGGAGGACCGGTTCGGCGCCCGCCGGCTGTTCCCGATGCTGCCCGCCGCCTTCCTGTACGAGGGCAAGCCGGCGACGCTGCGCAGGCCGGCCCCGCAGGCCACGGCGGCACCGCGACGGCGTACCGCCTCGGGGTCGGTGGCGGTCGACGGCGTCAAGGCCCGGACCGCACGGGCCAGCCGGATCTGGGTGGAGGGCGTGCACGACGCGGCGCTGGTGGAGCGGATCTGGGGCGACGACCTGCGGATCGAGGGCGTGGTGGTGGAGCCGCTGGACGGCATCGACGACCTCCCCGGGGAGGTACGCGGCTTCGCGCCGAGCCCGATCCGGCGGCTCGGCGTACTGGTCGACCATCTGGTGCCCGGCAGCAAGGAGAGCCGGATCGTGGCGTCGGTGACCTCGCCGTACGTGCTGGTCACCGGGCACCCGTACGTGGACATCTGGCAGGCGGTGAAGCCGGCAGCGCTCGGCATCGCGGCCTGGCCGACCGTGCCGAAAGGTACGCCGTGGAAGGAAGGCGTGTGCGCCGGCCTGGGGGTGTCCGACCCGCAGACCATGTGGCGCCGGGTGCTGGGCGCGGTGAGCAGCTTCCACGACGTGGAGACGCCGCTGCTGGGCGCCATGGAACGCCTGATCGACTTCGTCACCACCGCCCCGGAGTAGCGCGGCCGGCGCCCCGAAGGGACCCCACCGGGCCGGCGCGTCAGAGCTGAGGCCAGGGGTCGCGGGTGAACTCGAACGTCGCGATGTCCAGGCCGGCCACCGCGCCGCCGGGGGAGCGCAGCACCGTCATCAACTCGCCGTGGTTGGACCCGCTGACGCACCGCCAGCGGTCCGTACCCTCCGGGCGGAACCGCCACGGCGGCACGGTGGGGCGCTCGTGCGACGTACCCACCAGCTCGCCGGTGTCGGCCTGGTAGGTGATCTCGAACTCCAGCCCCATGAACCACCAGCGCCCGCACAGCTCGGCGAGCTCCTCCGGCGGCGCTTGTCCCGGCCGCCACGGCTCGGCCGGCGCGGGCTCGGAGTCCAGCACCTCGTCGATCACCTCACCGCACAGCGCCATCAACCCCGGTTTGGCGTTGTACGCGTTGGTGTAGGCGACCGCGCCGGTGCCCGAGCCGCGGTGTACCCCGAGGAACGCCTGGTAGCCGGGCATCGAGCCGCCGTGGCCCACCAGCACGCGTTCGCCGCGCCGGACCAGCTGCAGGCCGAGACCGTACCCGCCGGTCCAGGTCTCCGGGTCGGAGATCACCACAGGCGCGGTCATCTCCTCCAGGGTCGCCGGGTCCAGCACCTCGGCCGGCGGATCGGCCAGGAACGCCGCCCACCGGGCCAGGTCGGCCGTGGTGCTCCACAGCTGCCCCGCGGGCGCCATCGCGCCGGAGTCGTGCCGCGGCTCCTCCCGCAGCGTGCCGTGCCACGGGTGTACCACGTACCCGCGGGTGTACGGCTCCTCGCACTGGTACGTGGTCCGGGTCATACCGAGCGGCGCCAGCAGCCGGTCGTGCACCAGCTCCATCCAGGACGCACCCTCCAGTGCGGACACCAGCCCGCCGAGCAGCCCGTACGCCAGGTTGGAGTAGTGGAACGTACGCCACCCGGGAAGGATCCGCGCCTGCGGTCGCAGCCCGGCCACCAGCTCCTCCAGCGGTACGCCGGGCGCGCGCTCCCACCACGGCCCGTCCGGCTCCCGCTGCAGCCCGGAGGCGTGGCCGAGCAGCTGCCGTACGGTCAGCTCGCCCAGCGGCGTACCGGCGAGATGCTTGTCGAGTGGGTCGTCCAGCGCGAGCCGCCCCGCGTCGCGGGAGCGCATCACCAGCGTCGCGGTCAGGGTCTTGCTGATCGAGCCGATCCGGTACTGGGTCTCCGGTGTCGGGGTGGGTGTGTCGCCGGCCGCCGCGACGTGCGCCAGCCCGCCGCCACGTACCACCCCCAGAATCAGTGAGGGGGTACGGCCCTGCGCCTGCGCGGCGGCGACCAGCTCGTCGACGCGGGCGGTGGTCGCGGGTGACAGGGGCGTGGCGGGTGACAGGGGCACAGCCGTCCCTCCGATGTCGTCCTGTGATGGTGTGGCGCCCCGGCTTTGGCCGCGGCGTGTCAGGATTCACAGTGTGGCAGCACTCATCTGGTTGATCATCGGCATCGGTCTCGTGGTTGCCGAGATCTTCACCGTGGATCTGTTTCTGTTGATGCTCGCGGTGGGAGCCTTCGCCGCGGCGGGTACGGCACTGCTGACGGACAACCTGATCGCTCAGGTGCTGGTGTTCGCGGTGGTGTCGGTGCTGGCCGTCGGCGGCATCCGGCCGTTCGTCAAGCGGCGCATGCTGCACAGCGCCGAAGACGGCTCGCCGCTGTCGGTGGCCGCGATCGAGGGGGCGGTGGCGACGGTGGTGGAGCGGGTCGACTCCGACCACGGGCTGGTCACCGTGCAAGGTGATTCCTGGACCGCGCGGGCGTTCGACGCCACTCAGGCGTTCGAGCCGGGCGAGCGGGTGAAAGTCGTCGAGGTCAAGGGCGCTACGGCGCTCGTCTGGAAGGACGTCTAAGCGTGCCAACTCTGCTTCTGTTACTGCTCACGGTCATCCTGGTCTTCGTCGTGGTGGCCCTGATCAGATCGGTCCGGATCGTGCCGCAACAGCAGGTCTACATCATCCAGCGACTCGGCAAGTACCAACGGTCGCTGCAGCCCGGCCCCAACCTGCTGGTGCCGTTCATCGACACGGTGCGCGAAAAGGTGGACATGCGCGAGCAGGTGGTCAGCTTCCCGCCGCAGCCCGTGATCACCTCCGACAACCTGGTGGTCTCCATCGACACCGTCCTCTACTACGTGGTGACCGACCCGCGCCTCGCGGTGTACGCGATCCGCGACTTCCTGCAGGCGATCGAGCAGTTGACGGTCACCACCCTGCGTAACGTGATCGGCTCGCTCGACCTGGAGAAGGCGCTGACCAGCCGGGACGACATCAACCGGCAGCTGCGCGGCGTACTGGACGAGACCACGGGCAAGTGGGGGATCCGGGTCACCCGCGTGGAGATCAAGGCGATCGAGCCACCGCCCAGCATCCGCGACTCGATGGAGAAGCAGATGCGCGCCGAGCGGGACCGCCGGGCCGCCATCCTGCAGGCCGAGGGGCACAAGCAGTCCCAGATCCTGACCGCCGAGGGCGACAAGCAGGGCGCGATCCTGCGCGCCCAGGGCTCCCGCGAGGCGCAGGTGCTGCACGCGGAGGGCCAGGCGAAGGCGATCCGTACGGTGGCCGACGCGATCCACCGCGCCAACCCGGATCCGAAGCTGCTGGCGTACCAGTACATCCAGGCGCTGCCGGCGATCGCCCAGGGCGAGTCGAACAGCATCTGGATCATCCCGTCCGAGCTGACCCGTGCGCTGGACGGCATCAGCGGCGTGATCGGCCGGCTGCAGGACCAGCCGACCGAGCCGACGGTCAGCGGCGAGGAGTCCGAGGAGATCGCCAAGATCGGCGCCGAAGCACGCGCCGCCGCCGAGGCCGCCGCCCAGGAGGCCGAGACGGCGGTACGCGAGGCCCAGAAGGCCGTACAGCAGCCCGGCTCGCCGCCGGTGGCCCCGCCGGTGGCGCAGACGCCACCAGCGGTCGGACCGGCGAACCCGCCCGGCCCCGCTCCCGGCGCCATCCCCGGTCAGGCGGTGCCGGGCCAGGGCGACGGCGGTCCGGAGCAGGGCTGGGAGCGGCCTTCCTGAGCGGCGTGGACGCGGTACGGCTCGACGACCCGGGCGACGACCGGATCGCCGACTACCGGGCGTTGACCGACGTCGAGCTGCGTACCCGGTTCGAACCGCCGCAGGGGTTGTTCATCGCCGAGGGGGAGCTGGTGCTGCGCCGCGCACTGCGCGCCGGCTACCGGCTCCGCTCGGTGCTGATCGACGCGAAACGGGTCGACCAGCTCTCCGATGTGGACACCGGCACGGCGCCGGTGTACGCCGCCAGCCTCGATGTGCTGCGCGAGATCACCGGGTTCCACGTCCACCGTGGAGTGTTGGCGTCGTTCCACCGGCGGGAGCTGCCGTCGGTGGCCGGCGTACTGGCCGGCGCCCGCCGGGTGGCCGTACTGGAGGACATCAACAACCACACCAACCTGGGCGCCATCTTCCGGGCCGCCGCCGGGTTGGGGATGGACGCGGTGCTGCTCTCGCCGTCGTGTGCCGACCCGCTGTACCGGCGCAGCGTACGGGTCAGCATGGGCGAGGTGTTCGCGGTCCCGTACGCCCGCTTCACCGCGTGGCCGGCGGGGCTGGATGCGTTGCGGGAGGCGGGTTTCTCGGTGGTGGCGCTGACCCCGGGGCCGGACTCGGTGCCGTTGGACGAGTTGGATCCCGCGGTACGGGAGCGGCCCGCGCTGCTGCTCGGCGCCGAGGGCGCCGGGCTGACCCGGCAGGCGCTGGCGCGCAGCGACGTGTACGCCGGGATCCCGATGAGCGGCGGCGTCGACTCGCTGAACGTCGCGGCCGCGGCGGCGATCGCGTTCTGGGAGCTCCGCCGCAAGCCCTAGTCGTCCCGGGGCTCCCGCCCCGTCCCAGGCGCAGGCCGCGCCGCGGTTTCCGTTAGCGCGGTAGCAGGGCGGCGTGGAGCTGCTCGGGAGGCAGCGGCAAGGCGTCGAGTCGCAGGGCGGCGAGCCAGGCGGCGGCCGCGGCGCCGTCCCGGGCGGTGGTCACGGTGGTGTCCGGCCAGCGCTGGGC
>JBOGDF010000025.1:0-26329 GCA_050701635.1 Micromonosporaceae bacterium
CGGTACGGGTCCGGTCAGCGGGCCGGCGCCACCGGTCGGCGGGAATCCGGGAGCCTGTGCCGGCGGGTATCCACCAGGCGCCGGCGGTGCATAACTCGGCCCGCCCGGCACGGCGCCGGGTGGCGGTGGGCCGGCGACGCCGGCGCGGTGGGCACCGGGTCCGTGGTGGGTGACGGGGCGGCGGGATCCGCGGTTCATCATCCACCAGACGATCCCGAAGACGGACAGAGCGATGAGAACGATGACAAGGGTGATGAGAAGCGCCTTCATGCCGGATCTCCCATCCGAGCCGGGCTGACGGTCACGCATAGTCCAAAGCCCCCAAGCAGTCAAAGCCCCCTGAACTACGCAGAATATGCGTGCGGATGGATCTTAGGCTGGTGATCGCGGCAATGCGCAAGCCCGATGACGCTCCGTGATCGGGCGCCGGGATCAGGCCTCGGGCCGTCCGTCACGCGGGCCGAAGACGCGCAGCGCCTCGGCGTCGGACGCGGTGGCGCGTACGTAGTAGTCGGCCCACTGTGCCGCGTCCGGATAGCTGCTCTCCGCGGCGATCCGGGCACACGCCGCGTCCACGTCGAACTTGGTACGTCCCAGTGTCACCGCGCCGCCAGCGAGCAGCGCCCAGTGCGCGCCGGCCGCGCCGTACGGCATGCCGACGCTGCCCGGGTTGACCACCAGCCGCCGGTCCACCAACCGCAGGTACGGCATGTGGGTGTGCCCGCACACGACAGTGCGCTCGGCCACCCCGTCGAACACGTCTGACCACCGCGCCAGCCGGCTGTCCACCAGCACGACCTCCTCGTCGTCGTGCGGCGTCGCATGGCAGAACAGCACCGGACCGAAGCCGGCCACCTCGACGGTCACGGTCAGCGGCAGCCCGGTCAGCAGCGCCACCTGGTCGTCCCGCAGCTGCCCGGCCGCCCACGGCGCCACCGCGTCCGGGATCGCGGTCTCGGTGGCGCCACCGGCCAGCGCCACCAGTTCCCGGTCGGCGTTGCCGCGTACCCACACCGCTCGTTCGCCCAGCCCACCGAGCAGATCCAGGGTGGGTACGGGCATCGGCCCCGCCGCGTGATCGCCGGTGAGCACCACCAGGTCGGCGTCGCGTACCGCCGGCTCGGCCAGCACCGCCTCCAGCGCCGGCAGTACGCCGTGGATGTCCGACAGCACGGCGACCCGCTCCGCTCTCATGGCGCCAGCTTCACCGCCACGCCCGCCCGGCGCCAGGGCAGTTCGCGGACGGCGGAACTCGCGAGGCGTACCACCCGGATATCGGGTGAGGTGGCAGCCCGCTCTCGGGTAGCCTGGAGCGCAACAGGCGATGACCCGGCTATCACCGGTGAGCCTCCGGAAGAAACGGCCCGGCCCTCAGCGGCGAGCCCGAGTAGAACCGGACGGGTTCGGCCCGTCACAGCCGACCAACGAGCGGGCGCCTCCGGGTGCCAAGCGAGGTGGTACCGCGGGCGGCGCTACACAGCGCACAGCTCGTCCTCGCATACGACTGACGCGTATGACGAGGAGCACCACAGATGCCGTACCCACTCGACGAGCCCGCGCGCGGTGTGCCGGCCAGCCCGTCGTTCCCCAAGCTCGAGGAGCGGGTGCTCGACACGTGGGCGAAGGGCGATGCCTTCGGCAGATCCGTCGAGGCCCGGGACGCCGGTAAAGACGGCGACAACGAGTATGTCTTCTACGACGGCCCGCCGTTCGCCAACGGGCTGCCCCACTACGGCCACCTGTTCACCGGGTACGTCAAGGACGTGGTGCCGCGCTACCAGACGATGCGCGGCCGCCGGGTGGAGCGCCGGTTCGGCTGGGACTGCCACGGGCTGCCCGCCGAGGTGGAAGCCGAGAAGCAGCTCGGGATCTCCTCCAAGAGCGAGATCGTCGAGCTGGGCATCGAGAAGTTCAACGACGCCTGCCGTACCAGCGTCCTGAAGTACACCCGGGACTGGGAGCGGTACGTCACCCGCCAGGCCCGCTGGGTGGACTTCGCCAACGACTACAAGACGCTCGACCTGGACTACATGGAGAGCGTCATGTGGGCCTTCAAGACGCTCCACGACAAGGGGCTGATCTACGAAGGCTTCCGGGTGCTGGCGTACTGCTGGCGGTGCGAGACGCCGCTGAGCAACACCGAGACCCGGATGGACGACGTCTACCGCGACCGGCAGGACCCGGCGCTGACCGTCGGCTTCCAGCTGGAGACCGGCGAGAAGATCCTGGTCTGGACCACCACGCCGTGGACCCTGCCGTCCAACCTGGCGCTCGCCGTCGGCCCCGACATCGACTACGCGGTGCTGTCCAAGGACGGCGAGCGCTACATCGTCGGCGACGCCCGGCTCGCCGCCTATCAGCGCGAGTTCCACGACGCGGAGCGGGTCGGCACGCTGAAGGGGTCCGAGCTGGTCGGGCGTCGCTACACCCCGCTGTTCGACTTCCTGGTCGAGACCGTGGCGGGTACGCCCGCGTTCACCGTGCTGGCCGGCGACTTCGTCTCCACCGAGGACGGTACGGGCGTCGTACACATGGCGCCGGCGTTCGGTGAGGACGACCAGGTGGCCTGCAACGCCGCCGGGATCCCCACGGTGGTGACCGTCGACGAGCACACCCGCTTCACCTCGCTGGTGCCGGCGTACCAGGGGGAGCAGGTCTTCGACGCGAACAAGCCGATCATCCGCGACCTCAAGGAGCGCGGGCTCGTGCTGCGGCACGACAGCTACACGCACTCGTACCCGCACTGCTGGCGGTGCGACACGCCGCTGGTCTACAAGGCGGTGTCGAGCTGGTTCGTCGCGGTCACCCAGTTCAAGGACCGGATGGTCGAGCTCAACCAGGAGATCAACTGGGTGCCGGGGCACGTCAAGGACGGCTCGTTCGGCAAGTGGCTGGCGAACGCGCGGGACTGGTCGATCTCCCGGAACCGGTTCTGGGGCTCCCCGATCCCGGTCTGGAAGTCCGACGACCCCAACTACCCGCGGCTCGACGTCTACGGGTCGTTGGACCAACTCGAAGCGGACTTCGGGGTGAAGCTCACCGACCTGCACCGGCCCGGGATCGACGAGCTGACCCGGCCCAACCCGGACGACCCGACCGGTCGCTCCACGATGCGGCGCGTGCCCGAGGTGCTGGACTGCTGGTTCGAGTCCGGGTCGATGCCGTTCGCGCAGGTCCACTACCCGTTCGAGAACCGCGAGTGGTTCGAGCACCACTACCCGGGCGACTTCATCGTGGAGTACCTCCCGCAGGTGCGCGGCTGGTTCTACACGCTGCACGTACTCGCCACGGCGCTGTTCGACCGGCCCGCGTTCCGCAACTGTGTGGCGCACGGGATCCTGCTGGGCGAGGACGGCCGGAAGATGTCCAAGAGCCTGCGCAACTACCCCGATGTGTACGAGATGTTCGACTCGTACGGCGCGGACGCGATGCGCTGGCTGCTGATGAGCGCGCCGGTGATCCGGGGCGGCGACACGCCGGTGACCGAGTCCGGGGTGCGCGACTCGGTACGCCACGTGATCAATCCACTGTGGAACGTCTGGTACTTCTTCTCGCTGTACGCCAACGCCGACGGCTACACGGCGAAAACTCGAACGGACACTGAGCTGTCTGCCGGCTCCGCCGGCGGCACCCTGCTCGACCGGTACGTCCTGGCGAAGACCCGGGAACTGGTCGAGACGGCCACCGCGGCGATGGACGCGTACGACATCTCCGGAGCGTGCGAGGCGGTCCGGTCGTACCTCGACGCGCTCACCAACTGGTACGTACGCCGTTCCCGCGACCGCTTCTGGTCCGGCGACCACGACGCGTTCGACACGCTGCACACGGTGCTCGCCACGCTCGCCCAGGTGGCGGCGCCGCTGCTGCCGATGGTGAGCGAGGAGATCTGGCGCGGCCTGACCGGCGGCGAGTCGGTGCACCTGACCGACTGGCCGGACGCCACCGCACTGCCCGCCGACCACGACCTGGTCGCCGCGATGGACGCCACCCGGGAGGTCTGCTCGGCGGCGCTGTCGCTGCGCAAGACCCAGGGCCTGCGGGTACGGCTGCCGCTGTCGACGCTGACCGTGGCCACCCCGGACGCCGCCGTACTGCGGCCGTTCGCGGAGCTGGTGGCCGACGAGGTGAACGTCAAAGAGGTGGTCTTCACCGAACAGCTCGCCGACTACTGCGAGCAGGTGCTGACCGTGGTCCCGCGGGTGCTCGGGCCGCGGCTCGGCAAGGACGTGCAGCAGGTGATCAAGGCGGTGAAGGCCGGCGACTGGTCGGCCGCGGCCGACGGCACGGTCACCGCCGGCGGCTTCGCGCTGCAGCCGGGGGAGTACGAGCTGAAGATGGTCGCCCGGCAGGCGGACCGCTCGGCGCCGCTCGGCCAGGCCGGCGTGGTCGTTCTCGACACCGAGGTCACGCCCGAGCTGGCGGGCGAAGGGCTGGCGCGCGACGTGGTACGCGTCGTCCAGCTGGCCCGGCGGGACGCCGACTTCGACGTCGCGGACCGGATCCGGCTGGTGGTCGACGCGTCGGCGGAGGTGGTCGCGGCGGTCGAGAGGCACCGCGACTTCGTGGCCCGCGAGACCCTCTCCACCGAGGTCAGCTTCGGCCCGGCCGGGACCGGCTACCAGGGCGAGGTTGGCGACGGCGTCCCGGTACGGGTCGCCGTCACCCGAGTCTGAGAGCGCGGCCCGACCGCCAACAGCGCGACGCCCCGGATCCGTACGGATCCGGGGCGTCGTGGCGTCCGCGGGTGGTGACCCGGGTACGGGTCAGGCCTTGCAGCCTTCCATCACCTTCTCGGCGTTCTTCTTCGCGACCTCTTGGACCTCGGCCTTGTCGATGCTGCCGTCGACGAAGAGGCTGATGCTGATCCGTACCAGGATGTTGTCGTCGAGCACGATCAGGTCGTACATGTAGGAGCTGCTGTCCGAGTAGCTGTTCTCGGTGCTGGAGAAGTATGCCGACGCGCCGACCCCGTCGACTTCGCCGTTCTCCTTGCCGCTGCCCGTGGAGCCCTTGGCGGACTTCACCTCGCGGTCGTACGAGTCCTTCACGTTGGTGCTCTTGCCACCGATGGTGGTGTACATGTACATCCGGGCGCGTTCGTACTCGCCGCCCTTGAGCGAGAACGAGCAGTTGAGGTACGAGGAGTACTCGCTCTTGTTCTCCGAGTGCTCCGGCTCCTCCTCCGCGGTGTCGGCCCACTTCTTGAGCGAGTCCTTGTCGACCAGCTCGCAGGCGTCCTTCACCGCCTCGGCGGAGTACTTACCGCCGCCCTCGGTGCCGGCGCTGGTGGTGCCGCCTCCGCTCGGGCCACCACCGCCCCCGGAGCCACGGTTGAGCAGCAGCGCGCCCACCACGATGACCAGCACCAGGACCACCACGCCCGCGACGCCGCCGATGATCCACGGCGTGGCTCCGCCGCCCTTCGACGGAGGCGGCGGTGGCATCGCACCGGGTGCGTTCGGGTCGGCGTAGTTAGGCGGCGCCGAGTACGGCTCGCTGTACGCCGGCGGCGCCGAGTACTGGTCGGAAAAGCCCTGCTGCGGCGGCTGCTGGCCGAACTGGTCGTACTGCTGCGGCTGCTCGTACGACTCGTACTGCTGCGGCTGCTCGTAGCCGGGAGGTCCGCCGGGATCCGACGGGCCGCTGTACTGGGTCTGGTCCGCGGGGTTCTGCCAATCGCCGCCCCCCGCGGGCCACTGACCACCCTGGCCACCGTACGGCGGTTGTTGCGGTCCCGTCACTTGCACACCTCGCTTCGCTCGGCGGCGCGTGACCGCGCGGTACTGAGCACACTGGTTCGCTCGCTGCGCTCGCTCACGAACGGCCTCCTTGCCAACAACGTCATGTGGTTACGCTGGCACTGCGTTACCGCGGTGACCCATCGAGCGGGTCGGCTCACGATGGTAAGCGAGGAACGCGCACCAGTGCTTACTTTGACATAGCGCGTCACGGGATGAGTTCCGTGGGGCTGCAGTATGCGTCACTCGTGTCGCGCCGGGCGACCCCTGCCGGCGGCTGGCGGCGGGTACCGGACCGCGTACTCTAGGGAAAGTCAATCCACCCGAATTTCTCAGCCCGGGGACGAGTGTGCAGAGCGTTTTCGATCAACTGGAGCCGCTGCTCCCCAAGGTGAGCAAGCCGATCCAGTACGTCGGCGGCGAGCTCAACTCCACGGTCAAGGACTGGGAGTCCGCCGCGGTCCGGTGGGCCCTGATGTATCCCGACGCGTACGAGGTGGGCCAGCCCAACCAGGGCGTACAGATCCTGTACGAGGTGCTCAACGAGCGCGACGGCGTGCTCGCCGAGCGTACGTACGCGGTCTGGCCGGACCTCGAGGCGCTGATGCGCGAGCACGGCGTACCGCAGTTCACCGTCGACGCGCACCGTCCGGTGAAGGCGTTCGACCTGTTCGGGCTCTCGTTCGCCACCGAGATGGGCTACACCAACCTGCTCACCGCGCTCGACCTGGCGGGCATCCCGCTCGACGCCGCCGAGCGCACCGACGAGCACCCGGTGGTGATCGCCGGGGGACACGCCGCGTTCAACCCGGAGCCGATCGCGGACTTCGTCGACGCCGCGGTGCTGGGCGACGGCGAGGAGGCGGTGCTCGAGATCACCGACATCGTCCGCGCCTGGAAGGCTTCCGGGAAGCCGGGCGGCCGCGACGAGCTGCTGCTGCGGCTGGCGAAGACCGAGGCGGTGTACGTGCCCCGGTTCTACGACGTGGAGTACCTCCCCGACGGGCGGATCCAGCGCGTGGTGCCCAACCGGCCCGACGTGCCGTTCCGGGTCAACAAGCGCACCACGATGGACCTGGACGCGTGGCCGTACCCGAAGAAGCCGCTGGTCCCGCTCGCCGAGACCGTCCACGAGCGGTACGCCGTGGAGATCTTCCGGGGCTGCACCCGGGGCTGCCGGTTCTGCCAGGCCGGCATGATCACCCGGCCGGTACGGGAGCGCTCGATCACCACCATCGGGGACATGGTCGAGAACGGCATCAAGGAGTCCGGCTTCAACGAGGTCGGCCTGCTGTCGCTGTCGTCCGCCGACCACAGCGAGATCGCCGACGTCTGCTCCGGGCTCGCGGAGCGCTACTCCGGCGAGAACGTCTCGCTGTCGCTGCCGTCGACCCGGGTGGACGCGTTCAACGTGACACTCGCCGACGAGCTGTCCCGCAACGGGCGCCGCTCCGGGCTCACCTTCGCTCCGGAGGGCGGCTCCGAGCGGATCCGCCGCGTGATCAACAAGATGGTCAGCGAGGAAGACCTGATCCGTACCGTGGTGACGGCGTACAGCGGTGGCTGGCGCCAGGTGAAGCTCTACTTCATGGCCGGGCTGCCTACCGAGACCGACGAAGACGTGCTGCAGATCGCCCGGCTGGCGCACGAGGTGATCAAGGCTGGACGGGCGGCCACCGGCTCCAAGGACATCCGCTGTACGGTCTCGATCGGCGGGTTCGTACCGAAGCCGCACACCCCGTTCCAGTGGGCCGCGCAGGCCGACCCGGAGACCGTCGACCGGCGCCTGAAGTTGCTGAAACAGGAGATCAACTCCAACCGTTCGCTGGGCCGGGCGATCGGCTACCGCTACCACGACGGCGAGCCCTCGATGATCGAAGGGCTGCTGTCCCGGGGCGACCGCCGGGTGGGCGCGGTGATCCGCCGGGTCTGGGAGCACGGCGGCCGGTTCGACGGCTGGAGCGAGCACTTCTCGTACCAACGGTGGACCGAGGCGGCGGCCGAGGCGCTGCAGCCGCAGGGTGTCTCGCTGGAGTGGTACACGCTCCGGGAGCGCGACGAGCACGAGGTGCTGCCGTGGGACCACCTGGACTCCGGGCTGGACAAGGAGTGGCTCTGGGCCGACTGGCAGGATTCGCTGTCCGAGGTGGAGCAGGACGACTGCCGCTGGACGCCCTGCTTCGACTGCGGCGTCTGCCCCGCCATGGACACCGAGATCCAGATCGGCCCCACCGGACGCAAGCTGCTGCCGCTCACGCCGGTCAGCTCTTCATGACCCCTCTGGTGGTACGCGAAGCAGCCGCCTCCGACGTGCCGGTCCTGGCGCGGCTGCGGCGAGCCTGGGCTGAGGAGGACGCGGGGACGCCGATCGACGATCCGGACTTCGAGGCAAACTTCGCCGAGTGGTACGCCGCCGAGCGGTCCCGCCGGCTGACCTGGCTGGCCGAGGCGGACGGCGTGCCGGTGGGGATGCTCAACCTGGTGGTGTTCGACCGGATGGTCAAGCCCGGCCGCCCGCGCAGCCAGTGGGGGTACGTCAGCAACGTGTTCATCCTCGCCGGGCACCGCGACCGCGGCGCCGGGCGCAAGCTGGTCGAGGCTGCGCTGCGGTACGCCCGCGAGCACGACTTCGCCCGGGTGGTGCTCTCGCCGTCGGAGCGGTCCGTACCGTTCTACCGGCGCGCCGGTTTCGGCGACGCCGACTCGCTGTTGCTACACCCCCTGACCTGAGAGGAGCCGGCGATCGGCAAGCGCAGACCGACGCCCGACCGGGAGCAACAGCCGGTCGTGCAACGGGTACGGATCCGGTACGCCAAGCGCGGCCGGCTGCGATTCATCTCGCACCGCGACTTCGCCCGCGCCCTGGAACGGGCGGTCCGCCGGGCGGAGCTGCCGATCGCGTACTCGGCCGGGTTCTCGCCGCACCCGAAGATCTCCTACGTTGGCGCCGCGCCCACCGGCGTGGCGAGCGAGGCCGAGTACGCCGAGCTCGGGCTGCAACGCGAGATGGATCCCGGGGAGCTGCGTACGGCGCTGGACGGCGTACTGCCGGACGGGATCGACATCGTGGAGGCGGTGACCGCGACTGGCGGCAGCCTGCCGGACCGGATCGACGTGTCCCGCTGGCGGCTGGAGCTGCCCGGGGTGGCGCCGGACGCGCTGCGGGCCGCGGTGGCGAGGTTCACCGCCGAGGAGCAGGTGCTCGTGGAGCGGCTCACCAAACAGGGCCGCCGTACGCTCGACGCCCGCGCGGCGGTGATCCGCTGTGAGGCGGAGGAACCTCCCGCAATGTCCGATCCGGATGGCGTGCCGGGCGCGCCCTCCGGGGAGTCGCACGCACTGTGTGCGATACTTGACCTCGTCGTACGGCACGTAACGCCGTCCGTACGACCCGATGAGGTCCTAGCCGGCCTACGTGTCGTGGCCGATCTGGAGCCGCCGGTGCCCGTACGGGCAACCCGACTGGCCCAGGGCACGCTCACCGAGCATGGCGAGATCGCCGATCCACTGACACCGGATCGCGAAGGGATACCTCAGCGGTAACCGTCGACGTGACGGTCCGACCCGTACCAAGGGTCGGGGCAGGAAGACTTCAGCGGCTCTCCGGAGTCGCGACGAGACAAGCCCGTTCCTGCGTGGCTGCGTAACCGCGCCCGGGGACGGCAGAACTGGAGTACGTCCGCAATGCTCGACAACGAGCCGACGGGCGGCTCCGGCGCAGGCGAGAAGCCCGCGTCGGACACCGCCGATAGCCGTACCACCCGCAAGGCCGCCGTACCGCCGCCGGTGCTGTTCGTGGCGCCCGAGGCCACGAAGGCCGCGCCGGCCGAGACCGGCGGCGAGGAATCCGCGCCGCGCAGCCGGCGCCGGGGCAAGGCCGCCGAGGCCGAGCCGGAAACCGACAGCAAGCCGGCAAAACGTACGCGTTCCCGGCGCGGCGCCAAGGCCGCTGCCGAGGGCGCCTCCGAGGAGCCCGCTGCCGCGTCGGCGGAGCCGGCCGAGGCCGAGTCCAAGCCGAAGCGGCGCAGCCGTGCGAAGCCGAAGGCCGCGGAGGAGTCCGCCGCCACCGAGGAAGACACCGTCGAGGACGTCGAGGACGACGACGAGGAGTCCGCGGGGCGCCGCCGGCGTCGCCGGGGCCGGCGTGGCCGGGGCCGCGGCAAGGGCGGGGACGAAGCCGACGAGGGCGGCGACGAGCCGTCCGACGAGGCTGACGAGCCGGCAGCCGACGACGGCCAGACCGAAGAGACCAGCACCGTACGGCGTCGCCGCCGGCGCCGCCGCAAGGGTGCCGGAGACGCCGAGTCGGGCGACGAGGACGGCGTACAGACCGTGGTCAAGGTGCGCGACGGGCGCGCCGCACGCGACGAGGTGCAGGGCGTCGCCGGCTCCACCCGGCTGGAAGCCAAGCGGCAGCGCCGCCGCGACGGACGGGAGCAGCGGCGTACCCGCCCGCCGATCCTGACCGAGTCGGAGTTCCTGGCGCGCCGGGAAGCCGTCGATCGGGTGATGGTGATCCGGGGCAGCGCCGACCGTACCCAGATCGGGGTGCTGGAGGACGGCGTACTGGTCGAGCACCACGTCACGCAGCAGTCCAGCAACGCGATGGCGGGCAACGTCTATCTGGGCAAGGTGCAGAACGTGCTGCCCAGCATGGAAGCGGCGTTCATCGACATCGGCCGGGGCCGCAATGCGGTGCTGTACGCCGGCGAGGTCAACTGGGACGCAGCCGGCCTCGAGGGGCGTACCCGCACCATCGAACAGGCGCTGCGCCCCGGCGACTCGGTGCTGGTGCAGGTCACCAAGGACCCGGTCGGTCACAAGGGTGCCCGGCTGACCAGCCACGTCTCGCTCTCCGGCCGGCACCTGGTGTACGTGCCGCACGGCCACGCCTCCGGGATCAGCCGCAAGCTGCCCGACACCGAGCGCAAGCGGCTGCGGGACACGCTCAAGAAGCTGGTCCCCGAGGAGGCCGGCGTGATCGTACGGACCGCGGCCGAGGGCGCCTCCGAACAGGATCTGGAGCGCGACGTCGCCCGGCTGCAGGCGCAGTGGGAAGAGATCGAGAAGAAGGCGAAGAACGCCAAGCCACCTTCCCTGTTGTACGAAGAGCCCGACCTGGTGATCCGGGTGGTCCGCGACATCTTCAACGAGGACTTCAAGGAGCTGGCGATCCAGGGCGAGGACGCCTGGACCCTGGTCGAGCCGTACCTCGAGCACGTCTCTCCGGAGCTGGTTTCGCGGGTACGCCGCCACACCGGCCCGTCCGACGTGTTCGCCGAGCTGCGGGTCGACGAGCAGCTGCTCAAGGCGCTCGACCGCAAGGTCTACCTGCCCTCCGGCGGTCACCTGGTGATCGACCGCACCGAGGCGATGACCGTGATCGACGTCAACACCGGCAAGTTCACCGGCAAGGGCGGCAACCTCGAGGAGACGGTCACCCGCAACAACCTGGAGGCGGCCGAGGAGATCGTGCACCAGCTGCGGCTGCGCGACCTGGGCGGCATCATCGTGATCGACTTCATCGACATGGTGCTGGAGGCGAACCGGGAGCTGGTGCTGCGCCGGCTCACCGAATGCCTGGGCCGGGACCGTACGAAGCACCAGGTCACCGAGATCACCTCGCTCGGGCTGGTGCAGATGACCCGGAAGCGGGTGGGTCAGGGCCTGCTCGACGTGTTCAGCGAGACCTGTGAGCACTGCCGGGGCCGGGGCGTGATCGTGCAGACCGCCGCACTGGAGGCGAAGCCCGAGCAGAAGTCGCCGGTCGCCGAGGTGAAGCGGGTGGCGGCGGCCAGCACCAACGGCGACGGCAAGGCCGCGGACGGTACGCCGTCCAACGGCGACCAGCCGTCCGACGCCGCCGCGGAGCCGTCCGGTAAGAGCGGACGCCGCCGCCGGCGCAAGTCGGCCGGCGCCGAATCGAAGTCCGAGGACGCTCAGCCGAAGCCTGATGGTGCTGAGCCGAAGTCTGATGGCGCGACGCCGGCTGGTGACCAGGCCGCTTCAGGTGACCAGGCGGCTTCGGGCGAGGGTGCAGCGCGCGGCGACCAGTCCGCCGACGAGCATGCCCCGGTTTGATGGTCGGCGTGCGGATGACGTACCCTTGCCTGCGGCGTACTCGCGTGCGCCCGATTCTCCGTGCGCTCGCGCCGCGAGGATGACCCCACCACCGTAGGACCACGACAGAGAGCTGCGTGAAGATGTACGCGATCGTCAAGACCGGCGGCAAGCAGTACAAGGTCGCCGAAGGCGATGTGATCGAGGTTGAGCGGCTCGCGGTCGAGCCGGGCGGCGAAGTCAGCCTGCCGGCCGTACTGCTGGTGGACGGCGAGGGCGACGACGTCAGCGTGGTGACCGACGCGGCGAAGTTGGCCGCCGTCACCGTCACCGGCGAGGTCGTCGGGCACGGCAAGGGGCCGAAGATCAAGATCCACAAGTTCAAGAACAAGACTGGTTACCACAAGCGCCAGGGTCACCGCCAGCAG
Organism: Micromonosporaceae bacterium; assembly: GCA_050701635.1. Lineage (GTDB taxonomy): Bacteria > Actinomycetota > Actinomycetes > Mycobacteriales > Micromonosporaceae > WHSM01. Next base: position 12,227 of record JBOGDF010000025.1, read on the forward strand.
AACACGCAGGTGAAGGTGACCGGCATCAAGAGCGGGAAGTAGGCGCCGAGATGGCACACAAGAAAGGTGCGTCGAGCTCGCGGAACGGCCGCGATTCCAACGCCCAGCGGCTCGGTGTGAAGCGGTTCGGCGGCCAGCTGGTCCGCGCCGGCGAAATCCTGATCCGGCAGCGCGGCACCAAGTTCCACCCGGGCGACCAGGTGGGACGCGGCGGCGACGACACGCTGTTCGCGCTCGCCGACGGCAAGGTGGCGTTCGGCACCAAGCGCGGCCGCAAGACCGTCAACATCGTTTCGGCGGACGCCGAGGCATAACCCCACAAACTCGCGAAGGACGGGCCGGGCGATCCCGGCCCGTCCTTCGCTTGTTCACCCTTCCGCCGCGCGCGTTCCGGTGATCTTGGGGTTCTGGTCGTCGAGGAACAAGGCATGACGACCATTTCCCCAAGATCCGCACACCTGGAAGCGATTGTGGCGGGGTCTGGTAGAGGATGAGGCTGTGACCACGTTTGTTGACCGGGTCGTGCTGCACGTGACAGCCGGCGACGGCGGTCACGGGTGCGCGTCCGTACACCGCGAGAAGTTCAAGCCGTTCGGGGGCCCGGACGGCGGCAACGGCGGCTCCGGCGGCGACGTGCTGCTGACCGTGAGCCAGGGCGTACACACGCTGCTGGACTTCCATTTCCGGCCGCACGTGAAGGCCCAGAACGGCGTCGGTGGCCAGGGATCGAACCGGCACGGCGCCAACGGCGACGACCTGGTGCTGCAGGTGCCGGACGGCACCGTGGTGCAGACACCGGACGGTGAGGTGCTGGCGGACCTGGTCGGCGTAGGGACCACGTACGTGGTGGCACAGGGCGGGCGCGGCGGGCGCGGCAACGCGGCGCTGGCGAACACCCGGCGGCGGGCTCCCGGTTTCGCCGAGCTGGGCGAGCCGGGGCAGCAGCTCGACGTCGTGCTGGAGTTGAAGAGCGTCGCCGACGTGGGGCTGGTGGGCTTTCCCAGCGCCGGCAAGTCGTCGCTGATCTCGGTGCTGTCGGCGGCCCGCCCCAAGATCGCGGACTACCCGTTCACCACCCTGGTGCCGAACCTCGGGGTGGTACGCATGGGCGAGGACACCTTCACCGTGGCCGACGTACCGGGGCTGATCGAGGGCGCCGCCGAGGGGAAGGGGCTCGGCCTGGAGTTCCTGCGGCACGTCGAGCGGTGCGCCGTGCTGGTGCACGTGGTCGACTGCGCCACCATGGAGCCGGGACGCGACCCGGTCAGCGACATCGACGCCATCGAGCGGGAGCTGGCGGCGTACGGGGGGCTGGCGGACCGGCCGCGGATCGTGGCGCTGAACAAGACCGACGTACCGGACGGAGCGGAGCTGGCCGAGCTGGTACGCCCCGAGCTGGAAGCGCGCGGTTTGCCGGTGTTCGGTATCAGCGCGGTAACTCGCGACGGTTTGCGACCATTCACGTTCGCCCTCGCCGAGGCGGTACGCAAGCACCGCGACGAGCTGCCGCCGGCGGAGCCCACCCGGGTGGTGATCCGCCCACAGGCGGTCGACGACTCCGGCTTCACCGTGACGCCGACCAAGGACGGCGGATTCCGGGTGACCGGCGCCAAACCCGAGCGCTGGATCCGCCAGACCGACTTCTCCAACGACGAGGCGGTGGGCTACCTGGCCGACCGGCTGGCGCGCATCGGAGTGGAGGAAGAGCTGGTCAAACAGGGTGCGACGCCGGGAGCGACGGTCACCATCGGCGACCGCGAGTTCGACTGGCAGCCCACCCTGTACGCCGGCGCCGAATTCACCCCCGGCGGCCGCGGCACCGACTACCGACTCGACACCAGCGACCGGGTGGGCGCCTCCGAGCGGCTCGAGGCCCGCAAGTCCCGGCGGCGGCGTACCGACGACCCGGATGGGGTGGAATCGGACGGGTAATCGTTCCCGTACGACTGCTTCCCGCCAACCGCGTGCCCGTGTTACGCGAGTCCGGGGCATCTGGAGTACTCTGCCGCAATCCGTTCCCGGCTCACCGCGTCGCGCGGCGGAGGAGTCATGTCACAGCTCGTCAAGCGCGGCGACTCGCCACAGGACCGATTCGCCGCCGAGGTCCTCGACCTGTTCCGGTCCGACGGCCGGGTCGAGGACGCGTGGTATGACCGTGACCAGTTCGCGATCTCCGTACGGCCGGTGGACGGCACGCCGGTGTGGGCCCGGCTGACCGACCTCTACGAGCAGTGGGGTCTCGCTGATTCGGCCAGCCGGTCCGCACCTCTGGCGCAGCTGGTGCAGCAGACGCTGGCCCCGCCCGAGCTGCCCGACAGCTGGGAAGCCGCCCGGGAGTTGGTACGCCCGGTGCTGCGGGGCCTGACCGCCGCGTTGCCGCCGAGCCGGGAGCCGGAGTCCGGGGCGCTGTGGCGGCGCAGCATGCCGTACCTGGCCGAGCTGGTGGAGCTGGACCTCCCCGGCGGCCCGGCGCTGCCGATCGCGCACGTCGAGCAGTGGGGGATCAGCGCGGAAGACGTCTTCGCCACCGCCCGGCACAATCTCGCCGCCCGGGTGCTGCAGCCCGAGCTGTCCGGCCAGGCCGCGGACCGGGTGCTCCGGCTGGTCGACGACGGCGGGCTCTACTGCGTCTCACAGCTGCTGATCGACGGCTGGCTGGCGGGCTTCTCCTGGCATCTCGGCGGTCGCCCGGTGGCGTTCCTCCCGGACCGCTCGACGCTGCTGGTCGCGCCGGACAACCCGGCCGTACTCACCAGCGTCTTCGAGATGGTCGAGGAGGAGTACGACCGGGCCACCCGTCCGGTGTCGCCGATGGCGTACACGGTGGACGGCACGGGCCGGCTGGTGCCGTACGCCGCGCCGCACGGACACCCGCTGTACGTGCCGGCAGGACGCGCCGAGCGGGTGCTGGCCGCCGCCGAGTACGGCAAGCAGAAGCGCTGGCTGGAGGACGCGGGATCGCCGCACCGGGCCGGCACGGTGATGCTGTCCGGGCGCTCCGACGGCAGCGTGTTCTCGGTGGCGACGATGTCCCGGGACGGCGCCACGCTGCTGCCGCGTACCGACTACGTGGCGATGTACGTCGACGCCGCCGAGACCGTCTTCGTGGCCTGGGACGACGCGCAGCAGATCCTCGGGCTCAAGCCGGAGCAGTTCCTGGAGCCGGAGCGCTACCTGGTGGACCCGTGGCTGGCGGGCGGGTCACGCGGCGCCCTGCACGAGGCCGCCGTCGACCCGTGCGCCGGCAACCCGTACGCCGTCGCCTGACGCGGGCTCGTCACAGCAGGCCGATCGCGTGGGTGGCGCGGCGCAGGGTCTCCGACGCGTGTTCGCGGGCCCGTTTCGCGCCGGCGCGCAGCTGCGCCGCGACGTGGTCGGGGTGGGCGGCGAGCTCGGCGTACCGCTGCTGGAGGGGTCGCAACACACCGATCACCGCGTCGGCGGTCGCCGCCTTGAGCTGCTGGTAGCTGGCGAACTCGACCGCCGCCGACCGCGGGTCACCGCCCTGGCAGGCGGCGAGAATCTCCAGCAGGTTGCTCACGCCCGGCTTGCGATCCGGGTCGTACCGGACGTCCGCCCCGGTGTCGGTGACCGCACGAGCGATCTTGCGGCGCAGCGTCTCCGGCGGGTCCAGCAGGTACAGCACGCCAGCGGGCGACGGGTTCGACTTCTCCATCTTGCGGGTCGGGTCGGCCAGGTCCATCACCCGGGCGGCCACCGGCGGGTTCACCGCGCGCGGCACCGTGAAGGTCTCGCCGTACCGCCGGTTGAACCGGATCGCCAGGTCGCGGGTTAGCTCCACGTGCTGCCGCTGGTCCTCGCCGACCGGCACCTCCTCGGTGTCGTACAGCAGGATGTCGGCGGCCATCAGCACCGGGTACGTGAGCAGCGCCAGCCGCGACGACGTACCCCCCTTCTCCTTGAACTGGATCATCCGGTGGGCCTCGCCGTAGCTGGCGGTGGCCTCCAGCAGGTAGTGCAGCCCGGTGTGTTCGGGCACCTGTGACTGCACCACCGGGCTGGTCGTGCCGGCTGCGAGCAGGAGGGTGGCGATTTCGGTGGTACGGGCGCGCAGCGCCGCCGGATCGTGGTCGACCGTCAGCGCGTGCAGGTCGACGATCATGGTGACCGTGTCGGCGGCGCGCTGGCGGCGTACCAGCGGCTTGACGGCGCCGAGGTAGTTGCCGAGATGCAGCGGTCCGGTGGGCTTGAAGCCGGTGAGCTGGGTGGGCATGACGTGCTCCTTCGGTATGCGGCACGGCGGAGCCGGTCGGCCGAAGGTGCACAGCGAAACGGCCGCCCGGTCCGGGCGGCCGCGTGAGGTCAAGGTACGCGGAATCGGATGGCCGCCCGTCAGGGCGCCCACCAGCCGAGCTGTGCGTACGGCATCCGCATGCCGATCACTATATCGCCGACGCGCATGATCACGTCTCGGGCGCGATGTCCGCGCGGCCGATTGACCAACGTCGATCACGGTTGGGAGGCTGGCGAGGTCTCAGCCACCGGCGGCCGAGCGGTGTTCGAGGGGCCTGCGTCACCAGGCGGGATCGGGCGGCCACCGGGGCACCGGTACGACCCCTTGGAGATGAGATGACCCCTCGAAGACTCCTGGCGAGTCTCGGCACCGTGGCGCTGGCGGTCGCCGTACTCCCACTGGCATCGGCTTCTGCCGCTCTGGCACCCAGCGGAGCCGGCAAGCCCACGGTGACCGACGCGGTGAGGTTCGACGTGAGCCGCCCGATGCGCGAGATGCCGCCGCAGGCCTCGACCGACACCTCCGCGGGCAACGTCGGTGACCGCGGCGCGGCGCCGGCCGACAACGGCCACCGCGGCGACGCCGGCCTGCAGACCTCGCCCGGTGCCGGGATGGCCGGCCCGGTGATCACCTTCGAAGGCCTGTCCAACGCGGACAACCCGCGGATGGTCTCCCCGCCCGACCCGGTCGGCGACGTCGGCATGCACCACTACGTCGAGATGGTCAACCTGACCTGGGCGGTCTACAGCAAGCAGGGCCAGCGGCTGTACGGCCCGGCCACCCTGGGCAGCATCTGGTCCGGCTTCCTGCCCGACTGCCAGGACAACTCCGGCGACCCGATCGTGCTGTACGACGAGATCGCCAACCGGTGGCTGCTGAGCCAGTTCAGCACCCGCGGCCCCGAGTACTTCAACTGCGTCGCGATCTCCACCACGCAGGACCCGCTCGGCTCGTACTACCGGTACGCCTTCTCCACCGGCCCGAACTTCCCCGACTACCCGAAGTACGGGGTCTGGCCTGACGCGTACTACATCACCACCCGCGAGTTCGACCCGGACGACAACGAGTCGATCGGGGTGTACGCCGTGGACCGCCGCCAGATGCTCACCGGCAACCCGAACCCGCGGATGGTGGGCTTCAACTACGCCTCGCCGGACAACCTGGTCGGTGACGGCATCCTGCCGGCCGACCTGGACGGCAAGCGGATGCCGCCGCCGGGCAGCCCCGGCTACTTCCTGGGCAGCCAGGATTCGGGCTACGCGCCGGACGGCGCGCCGATCGACGCGCTCAACGTGTTCCAGATGAAGGTCAACTGGGCGAAGCCGGCCACGTCGACGTTCAGCCACACGGCGACCCTGCCGACCGCTGACTTCGACTCGGTGTTCCCGTGCTCGCCGATCAACGCGCGAGCCTGCATCGACCAGCCCGACACCATCAACAAGGTCGACATCCTGTCGTACCGGCAGCGGCCGACCTGGCGGCTGGCGTACCGCAACCTGGGTACGCACGAGGCGCTGGTCACCAACCAGTCCGTGGAAGGCCGACCCGGCCAGGCCGGCGTGCGCTGGTGGGAGCTGCGCAACCCGTCCAACCCGGTGATCCACCAGGAGGGCACGTACGCGCCGGATGACGGCGTACACCGCTGGATGGGCAGCGCTGCGATGGACGAGAAGGGCAACATCGCGGTCGGCTACAGCGTCTCCAACGCCACCAACGTCTACCCCGGCATCCGGTACGCCGGCCGGCTGGCGTCGGACCCGGCGGGGGAGCTGAGCCAGGGTGAAGCGGTGCTGATCAACGGCTCCGGCTCCCAGCTCGGCCCGTCCAACCGGTGGGGCGACTACACCTCGCTCAACGTCGACCCGGCGGACGACTGCACCTTCTGGTACGTCAACGAGTACTACGCGGTGAGTTCGTCACGCGGTTGGCAGACCAGGATCGGAGCGTTCCGCTTCCCCGGCTGCAGCTGACCGTCTCAACTCGGCCGCCGTGCGGTAACGGGTACATCGGCTGGCCGGCGGGTCTTGACCCGCCGGCCGGCACCCGTCCAACGGGTAGCCCTCGGATCGCACACACGGGGTTACCCCCTGTGGGTGGAGGGGTGGTCGTGGGTGAGGATGGCGTTATGGCAACCCTCACCCACGACGAGGCGGTACGCCGGGCGGCGCTGCTCGACGTCGAGTCGTACACCGTCGACCTGGATCTGACCCGCGGCCCAGAGGTGTTCGGATCCCGCTCGGTGATCCGGTTCCGCTGCACCGAGCCGGGCGCCGAGAGCTTCGTCGAGCTCAAACCGGTCCGGTTGTACGACGCCACACTCAACGGCGTACCGCTGGATCATGGGCTGCTGACCGACAACCGGCTGCGGCTGACGGGGCTGCGTGCCGAGAACGAGCTGGTGGTCAGCGCGGACATGGCGTACTCGCACACCGGGGAGGGGCTGCACCGCTACACCGACCCGGCCGACGGCGAGGTCTACCTGTACGCGCAGACCTTCCTCGACGACGCGCAGCGGATGTTCGCCTGCTTCGACCAGCCCGACCTCAAGGCGAAGTACCTGGTCTCGGCGACCGCCCCGCCGGAGTGGACCGTGATCGCGAACAGCCCCGGCGAGCGGGTGGCGTCGGATGAGGCCGGCGTACCGGCCGGCTCGGGCCGGTGGGAGTTCGCGGAGACGAAGCCGCTGTCGACGTACTTCGTCACGCTCGCCGCTGGTCGGTGGCACAGCCGGTACGTCGACCACGACGGGATCCCGCTGGGCATCCACAGCCGGCAGTCGTACGCCGCCGCGCTGGACGCCGACACCGAGGAGATCTTCACGATCACCCGGCAGTGCTTCGACCGCTACCACCAGCTGTTCGAGCCGCGGTACCCGTTCGGGAAGTACGACCAGGTGTTCGTACCGGAGTTCAACGCCGGCGCGATGGAGAACCCGGGCTGCGTCACGTTCCGCGACGAGCTGTTCCTGTACCGGTCGGCCGCCAGCGACGCGCAGCGCGAAATGCGCGCAATGGTGATCGCGCACGAGATGGCGCACATGTGGTTCGGCGACCTGGTCACCCTGCGCTGGTGGGACGACGTGTGGCTCAACGAGTCGTTCGCCGAATACCTGGGGCACCGGGTCGCCGTCGAGTCCACCCGGTTCACCGAAGCCTGGACCACGTTCAGCCTGGCTCGCAAGGGTGTGGCGTACGCCGCGGACCAGCGCCCGTCCACGCACCCGGTCGCCGGTACGGTGCCGAACACCGCGCAGGCGCTACTGAGCTTCGACGCCATCTCCTACGTGAAGGGCGCCTCGGTGCTGCGGCAGCTGGTCACCTGGCTGGGCGACAAGGTGTTCCTCGCCGGGCTCAACGAGTACTTCGCGCGCCACCCGTACGGCAACGCCTCGCTGGCCGACCTGCTCGCCGCGCTGCAGGCGCACACCGACCGGGACCTGCAGGGATGGGCGGACCGGTGGCTGATCACCGCGCAGCTGAACACGCTGCGACCGGTGCTGACCGCCGGCGCGGACGGGCGGCTGTCCGAGGTGGTGATCGAGCAGTCCGCGCCCGAGGGCTACCCGACGCTGCGCCCGCACCGGATCGGCGTCGGACTCTACGACGCCGACCCGGACGGGGCGGTACGCCTGCGCCGCCAGGTCGCGGTCGATCTGGCCCCCGACGTCGACGCCGGTCGTACGCCGGTGCCGGCGCTGGTCGGCGAGCGGCGACCCGCGCTGGTGATGCCGAACGACGGCGACCTGACGTACGGCAAGATCCGGCTCGATCCCGAGTCGTGGGCGACCGTCGCGCAGCGGCTGCACCGGATCGAGGATCCGCTGACCCGTACGTTGCTCTGGGGCGCCGCCTGGGATCTGGTACGCGACGGCGAGCTACCCGTAGCCGAGTACCTGCGGCTGGTCCGCGACCACCTGCCGTACGAGTCGCTGGTGGGCGTGCTGGAGAGCGTGGTCGGGTTCGCCAGGTCGGTCGCGGTGGACCGCTACACGACGGCGCAACGGCGTACCGCCGCGATGTCGGAGTTGGCGGCCACCTGCCGGGAGCTGATGGCACACACCGAGCCGGGCAGCAGCGCGCAGTTGATCGGGGCGCGCGGGTTCGCCGGCTCCGCGGTGGCTCCCGCCGATCTGAAGCTGCTCCGTCGCTGGCTGTCCGATGTGGACGTTCCGGCCGGGCTGCGGGTGGAGGCCGAGCTGCGCTGGCTGATGCTGCGCCGGCTGGTACTGACCGGGCTGGCGGGGGAGCGCGAGATCGCCGCCGAGGTGGCGCGCGACCCGGGCGACGAGGCGGAGCGCGGGGCGAGGCGGTGCCGGGCGGCGCTGCCGGATCCGGCGGCCAAGGCGGCGGCGTGGGCGGAGATCGCCGAGGGCGAGCTGACACCGCATCTGCTGATGGCCACGGTGACCGGGTTCTGGCAGCCGGAACAGGCCGATCTGCTCGCCGAGTACCTGCCGAGGTACTTCGATGCGCTGCCGGAGATCACGGTGCGCCGGGCCAGCCCCGAGGTGGACAAGGTGCTGGGTCGCGCCGGCTTCCCGGAGTACGCCGTGAGCGCCGAGGTGGTGGCGATGGCGGAGAAGCTGTTGGCGGCTCACGACGTACGCCCCGCGCTGGCGCGGTTCGTCTCCGACCAGCTCGACGAGACCCGTCGCGCGCTGCGGGCACGTACCGGCGGCTGACCAGCGGAAACCCGGTGTCCGTACGATGCCTGGGTGGGCAAGCGCAAGATCGGCGTGATGGGCGGCACCTTCGACCCGATCCACCACGGGCACCTGGTGGCGGCGAGCGAGGTGGCGGACCGGTTCGGCCTGGACGAGGTGGTCTTCGTGCCGACCGGTACGCCGTGGCAGAAGGCCGGCCGGTACGTCAGCCCGGCCGAGGACCGCTACCTGATGACGGTGATCGCCACCGCGTCGAACCCGCGGTTCCACGTCAGCCGGGTGGACATCGACCGGCAGGGGCCCACGTACACCGTGGACACGCTGCGGGACCTGCACGCCCAGTACGGCGACGTGGAGCTGTTCTTCATCACCGGCGCCGACGCGCTGGAGGCGATCCTGTCCTGGAAGGACATCGACGCGATGTTCTCGCTGGCGCACTTCGTCGGCGTCACCCGCCCCGGGTACGAGCTGTCCGACACGCACCTGCCCGAGGACACGGTGTCGCTGGTGGAGGTACCGGCGATGGCGATCTCGTCCAGCGCCTGCCGCGCGCGGGTCGCGGACGGCAAGCCGGTCTGGTATCTCGTACCGGACGGCGTGGTGCAGTACATCGCCAAACGCCACCTCTACCGCAACGGCCCGTCGTCCGGCCCGAGCTGAGCCTCTCCGGGTGGCGTGGCAGCCGCCACATGTCGTTAAACCCCCAGACGTGCACGAATCGCCCGGCTGTGAGGTCGCTCCGGGCGAGGGCATGAGAGGCTTGAACCCTGTTGTCGGTGTACGGAAGGAGTCCGGTGCCCGCGTCCGAACGCGCCCGCGAACTAGCCCTGGCCGCGGCCCAAGCGGCCGCGGACAAGAAGGCCCAAGACATCCGGCTCATCGACGTCGGGGACCAATTGGTGATCACCGACATTTTCCTGCTGGCGTCCGCGCCCAACGAGCGACAGGTGCTCGCGATCGTGGACGCGATCGAGGAGCAGCTGCGCGGGATCGACGCCAAGCCGGTACGCCGGGAGGGCAGCCGAGGCGGTCGCTGGGTCTTGCTGGACTACGTGGACATGGTGGTGCACGTACAGCACACCGAGGAGCGTGAGTTCTACGCGCTGGACCGGTTGTGGAAGGACTGTCCGCTGATTCCGTTCACCGACCGGGACCAGCCGGCCGGTGCCGCCGTGGGTGGCGGTACGGAGGGCACCGCGTGACCCGGTTGATCATCTGGCGGCACGGCCAGACCATCTGGAACCGGCAGAACCGGATTCAGGGCCAGACCGACGTGCCGCTCGACGAGACCGGCCAGCAGCAGGCGTCCGCGGCGGCGGAGCTGCTCGCCACCGAGGCGGTGGACCTGCTGGTCTCCAGCGACCTGGGCCGGGCCCGGGAAACCGCGCACGCGCTCTCGGCGTTGAACGGTCTCCCGGTGGAGATCGACAACCGGCTGCGGGAACGCCAGTACGGCGAGTGGGAAGGGCTCACCCACGAGGAGATCTCCGCCCGGTGGCCCACGGAGTTCGCGCGCTGGAAGACCGGCCAGCCGATTCCGGAGTGCGGCCTGGAAGATCCCGACGACGTGGCGAAGCGGGTCGGCGACGCCCTGCTCGACCTGGTCGAACAGGCGGGAGACGGCACCCTCGTGGTGGTCAGCCACGGTGGTTCCGCGCGCCAGGGGATGGGTGCGGTGCTGGGCTGGCCCTACCATGTCGTACGCGCGATCGGCCCGCTGGCGAACTGCCACTGGACGGAGCTGCGCGGCGCGACCCCGTACTGGCGGCTGCACGCGCACAACGTGGGTCCCCGGCCCGTCGCGCACCTGCCCGGAGCCAGGCGGCAGTCCACGGCGGGCACCAGCGAGCCGGCCCCCGCGGGAGCCATGGTGGGAACCGGGGAGCGGTCCACAGCGTCAGAAAAGTCATGATGCGGACTCTGTATCGAATGGCGAGCGTCACGGTTGTCGTACTGGCGCTGGGTGCGCTGACCGGTTGCGGCGCCGGGCAGGACCCGGGCGCGGGGAAGGCACCGCCGTCCGGCAGCGCCAGCCCGAGCGAATCCGCCGCTCCGGGACCGTCGCTGAGCCCGACGCCCGGCGAGTCGAAGTCAGCGGCCAAAGGAGGCGGCGTGGAGCTGCGGGGCACGGTCGAGTCGGGGGTCGAGGCGGGCTGCCTGATCCTGACCACGGGCGGCAAGACGTACAACCTGATCGGTGGTGACCGCGCGGTGGTGAAGGCGGGCGCCCGAGTGGTGGTACGCGGCACCGAGGAGCCGGACCTGATGACCACCTGCCAGCAGGGCATCCCGTTCCGGGTCGCCGAAGCGCGTACCCAGTAGCGGCGGCCTCGCCCTGCCGGTTGGAGCCGCGGTGCGTGCGGCTGGTTGGCGCCGACGGGGCGGCTGCCGGCTGGCGGCTTGCGGTGAGGCACACGCGCAGTAGCGGTGGCAACACTTAGTGATCCTCCTAATCGGATGAGGCGAAGCGGCTGCCGTCTGTGGTGAGATCTCGTCCATGAGTCTGCAGCGCTCTGGTGCGGTCGCTGTGGTCACCGATTCCACGGCGTACCTGCCGGATGAGGTGATCGACCGGTACGCCATCCACGTGGTGCCGATCCACGTGGTGATCGGCGGTGTCTCGCGCCCGGAGGGCACCGAGGTCACGCCGGGCGACGTGGCGCGCGCGTTGCGGGAACGCCGGGTCAGCGTGACCACCTCGCGGCCCGCGCCCGAGCAGTTCGCCAAGACGTACGGCGAACTGCTCGACGCCGGCCACGATGTCGTGGTGTCGGTGCACATGTCCCAGAAGCTGTCCGGTACGTACGCCGCCGCCGCGCTGGCGGCCGAGGAGTACGGAGACCGGGTCCGGGTGCTCGACTCCGGCTCCACCGGCATGGGGCTCGGATTTCCCGTGCTGGCCGCTGCCGAGAAGGCCGCCGCGGGCGCCGGCGCCGACGCGGTGTGTGGCGCGGCGACGGAGGCGATCTCGCGTACCAGCATCTTCTTCTACGTCGACACCCTGGAGTTTCTGCGCCGCGGTGGCCGGATCGGCGCCGCCGAAGCGCTGCTCGGTACGGCGTTGGCGGTGAAGCCGATCCTGCACGTGACCGACGGAGAAGTGGTCCTGAAGGAGAAGGTGCGTACCGCCGGCCGGGCGTTGGCGCGGCTGGAGGAGCTGGCGGTGGCGGCCGCGGGCGACGGCGACTGCGATGTCGCGGTGCACCACCTCGATGCGCCGGAGCGGGCCGGTGAGCTGGCAGAGCACCTGACGCACGCGTTGCCCCGCCTCGGACAGCTCTACACCTCAGAGATCGGCGCCGCGGTCGGTGCGCACGTCGGCCCCGGGCTGGTGGCCGCCGTGGTCTGCCGCCGCGCCGCCTGACCTTCGCCGTTGTAGCGGCCTGCGGGGTGCGCTCGCCGCGGTGCGGCGGCCGGTCGCCGGGCTGCGGCCCGAGGCAGGTGACGTCGAAACCGGCGCCGGTACGGGCCCCCACCGCGATGTCGCCGCAGTGGTCGGTACGGAACACCCGGGCGCCGTCGGCGGCCAGCCGGTGCACCAGCGACAGATTCGGGTGGCCGTAGTCGTTGCCGACGCCGACGGACACCAGCGCCACCGCCGGGTCCACCGCGGCGAGGAACCCGGGATCCTGGTACGCGCTGCCGTGGTGCGGCACCTTGAGCACGTCCGCGCGTACCGGGGCGCCGTCGGTGAGCAGCGCCTGCTGGCGTTCGATCTCGGCGTCACCGGCCAGCAGCATGGTGAAACCGGGTACGCGTACCAGCAGGATCAGCGAGTTGTTGTTCGGGTCGGAGCGGGTGCCGAGTAGCGGCTGCTCCGGACCGAGCACCTCGATCCGTACCTCGCCGGCCTGGTAGTGCCACCCCGGCGAGATCAGCAGCAGGGGTGCCGCCCGGGCGCCGGACAGCCGCGCCACCGCGTCCTTCGCGGGCAGCGGCTCGGCGTACGCCGGCCCCGCCACGGCGGCCACCTGCCGGCCCCGGAACACCGATGCCAGGCCGCCGATGTGGTCGGCGTGGAAATGACTGATCAGCAGTAGCGGCACCTGCGTGACGCCCAGCCGTCCCAGGCACCGGTCGACCGCGGACGACGCGGGACCGGTGTCCACCACGATCGCCTGGCGTGACCCGACCCGCAGCGCCAGCGCGTCACCCTGCCCGACGTCGCAGGCCACCACGGTCCACGCCGGCGGTGGCCACGGCGGCGCCGCTGTGCGTACCGCGGTGACCCCGAGCAGCGCGGCGGCGGCGCTGACGGCGAGCACCCGGCGTACGGAGCGGCGGCGTACCGCGATCAGCAGGGCGGCGAACGCCACCGCCAGCAGTAGTCCACCGGAGAGGCCACCGGGCCAGGAGGCGGTGCCGCCCGGCAGGCCGGCACCCCAGCGCGCCACCCACACCAGCCAGCGCGCGGGCCAGCCCCCGAGCCACGCCAACCAGAGCGCCGCGTCCGGCCACAAGGGGGACACCGCCGCGGCCGCGGCGCCGAGCACGGTGGCCGGAGCGACGGCGGGCGCCGCCAGCAGGTTCGCCGGGATCGCGCTCAGGCTCACGGTGCCGGTGGTCGCGGCGATCACCGGCGCGCACGCCACTTGGGCCGCCACCGGTACGGCGAGCGCCTCGGCGGCGCCCGACGGCCAGCCCCGGCGCCGCAACGCGTCCCGCCAACGTGGCGCCAACAGCAGCAGCCCGGCGGTGGCGAGCGCTGAGAGCGCGAATCCGAGGGCGCTGGCCAGCTCGGGGTCGATCAGCACCAGCGCGTACACCGTGGCGCACAGCCCGGGTAGCGCCGCCCGGGGCCGGCTGGATGCCAGCGCCACCAGCGCCAGGGCACCCATGGCGGCGGCGCGCAGCACGCTGGGGGAGGGGCGTACCAGGATCACGAAGCCGACCAGGGCGAGCAGAGACAACGCCGCGGCGGTACGCGGCCCCGCCCGGCACCACGCCGTGAGCAGCAGCACCAGCCCGACGATGATCGCTACGTTGCTGCCCGAGACGGCCGTCAGGTGGGTCATTCCGGTGGCGCGGAAGTCCTCCTCCACCGACGGGTCCATCCGGCTCACGTCGCCGATCGCCAGCCCTGGCAGCAGCCCTCCCGGCTCGTCGGGCAGCGGCTCGGCGGCCCGCTGCAGGCCGGTACGCAGCGCGCCGGCGGCACGCTGCGCGGCAGGCGGCTTGCCTAGCC
>JBOGDF010000026.1:0-25767 GCA_050701635.1 Micromonosporaceae bacterium
GGCGGGCCACGGTGCCGCCCTCGTCTAATGTGAGGCCACATGGAAGTCCGCGTGGTTCGCGACTCGAGCATCCTCCTGCCCGGCGAAACCCTCGACGAGGTCCCGACACTCGGTCATTTGCCGGGCGATGGCGACGTCGTGAGTCAACAGCTCGTTACCGGCGACTCCTGGGCGCGTACCCAACTCTCGGACGTCAGCGTCAACGGCTGTTGGTTGGTGAACGCTAACCTCGGCTCGACCAACCTCCGGGACGTCACATTCGATCGTTGCGTATTCCGTGGGTCAACGCTCGTTGGCTCGACCTGGAGCAATGTCGTACTCAGAAATGTGCTCTTCGAGGACTGCCGGCTCGACTACGCCACAATCCAGCGCGCCCGAACCGCCGGTCCATGCGGATTCGTCAGGTGTTCTCTCGTAGAGACAACCGTGCAGCAGTCCACGGTCACGAACGCGACCTTCGACGCTTGCAGATTTGCGGGCACCCTCGTGGTGGACAGTGATCTGCGAGGTGCGGACCTGCGCGGCAACGACCTGTCGGGGTTGATCGGGGTAGCCACCCTGGGAGGCATCACCATCGGTGAAGACCAGCTGCCCGGATTAACCGAGGCATTGGTGCGTGACCTCGAACTCCGCGTAGTGGCCCCTTAGGACTCGCGCGGGCGCCGTCCGCTCAGCTGGGGTCGAAGGCCGGGCTGGGTGTGGCCGCCTCGTCGAGGCGGGAGACCCACTCGGTGATCTCGCGCGCTACGTCCTGCGCGGTCAGCCCCAGATCGGCGAGCAGCTCGGTACGGGTGCCGTGCGGGTGGAACCCGGGCGCGACGCCGAGGTCGCGTACCGGGGTCGGTACGTCGGCGTCGCGCAGCGCCTGTGCCAGCGCCGTACCGAAGCCACCGGTACGGATCCCGTCCTCCACCGTGACCACGAGCCGGTAGTCGCCGGCCAGGTCGACCAGGTGCGGCTGTACCGGGCGTACCCAGCGCGGGTCGACCACGGTCACGCCGTACCCCTGCTCGGCGACCCGGCCGGCCGCCTCCATGCCGAGGTGCCCGAACGCACCCACCGCCACCAGCAGCACGTCCCGCCGCTCGGCCCGGTGCAGTACGTCCACCGCGTCGAGGCCCTTACCCAACCGCTCCAGCGCCGGAAGGTCCGCCGGTACGGAGCCGGTCGGGAAACGTACCAGCGTCGGGCCGTCAGAGACCGCGACCGCTTCCCGCAGCTCCTCCCGCAGCGTGGCGGCGTCGCGGGGTGCGGCGATCCGCAGCCCGGGCACCACGCCGAACACCGACAGGTCCCAGATCCCGTAGTGGCTGGGGCCGTCGGGCCCGGTGATCCCGGCCCGGTCCAGCACGAACGTCACCGGCAGCTTGTGCATCGCGACGTCGAGCAGCACCTGGTCGAAGGCCCGGTTGAGGAAGGTGGCGTAGATCGCGGCCACCGGGTGCAGCCCGCCGAGCGCCAGCCCGGCCGCCGAGGTGACGGCGTGCTGCTCGGCGATGCCGACGTCATACACCCGGTCGGGGTGTTTCTCGGCGAGCTTGGAGATGCCGGTGGGGCCGGGCATCGCCGCGGTGATGCCGACGATGTCGGGGCGCTCATCGGCGATGCGGACCAGCTCGTCGGCGAACACGCCGGTCCACCGCAGGCTGGACGGCGCCAGCGACTTGCCGGTCTCCGGGTCGAACGCCGAGGACGGGCTGTGCAGGCAGTCCTCCTCGTGGTTCTCGGCGGGCGCGTAGCCGTACCCCTTGCGGGTCACCGCGTGCACGATCACCGGGCCGCCGAACGCCTTCGCCCGGGCCAGCGCCTTCTCCAGCAGCGGCAGGTCGTGGCCGTCGACCGGGCCCACGTACTTGATGCCGAGGTCTTCGAACATCGCCTGCGGCGCGACCGCGTCCTTGAGCCCCTTCTTGATCGCGTGCAGCACCTCGTACAGCGGGGCGCCGACCAGCGGAGTGTTGCCGAGGGTGTCCTTGACCAGGTCGAGCACCCGCTCGTACTGCGGGTTGAGCCGCAGCGTCGCCAGGTGGTCGGCCAGCCCGCCGATGGTGGGGGCGTACGAGCGGCCGTTGTCATTGACCACCACCACCAGCCGGCTGGAGCGGGCGGCGGCGATGTTGTTCAACGCCTCCCAGCACATCCCGCCGGTGAGCGCGCCGTCGCCGACCACCGCCACCACGTGCCGGTCCTCGCCGCGCAGCGCGTACGCCTTGGCCAGCCCGTCGGCGTACGACAGGGCGGTGGAGGCGTGCGAATTCTCGATGATGTCGTGGTCGGACTCGGCCTGGTTGGGGTAGCCGGTGAGGCCGCCCCGCTTGCGCAGCCGGTCGAAGCCGTCCTGCCGGCCGGTGAGGATCTTGTGGACGTACGCCTGGTGCCCGGTGTCGAACAGGATCCGGTCCGCCGGCGAGTCGAACACCCGGTGCAGCGCCACCGTGAGCTCCACCGCTCCCAGGTTGGGCCCCAGATGCCCCCCGGTACGGGAAACCTTGTCGACCAGGAAGTCCCGGATCTCGGCCGCGAGCCCGTCGAGCTGATCCGGCGCCAGCCGCTTCAGATCGGCGGGACCGTGGATCTGCGCGAGGACTCCGGGGCGCGCGTCGCCGTCACCAGCACTCATAGTCGGCGAGTCTAGTCCGGGCAGATTTCCCGGCCACTGGAACCGATGTGTGGAGATTGTGAAGAAATCGGCACCTGCCAGGCACGGAAAGCCGGCCTGGCAGGGTGAGCGCATGGCGACGGTGATGGTGACGGGGGCGACCGGGGGCATCGGTGCGGCGCTGGTCGCGCTACTGCGCGAGCGGGGCGACGAGGTGTACGGGGTCGGCCGCGACGCGCACCGGCTGAAGTCTCTGGGGGTACGCCCGATCGTGGCCGATCTGAGCCGCCCCGAAACCCTCGCGGACGCGGTGCCGCCGCTGGACCAGCTGGACGCCCTGGTGCACAGCGCTGGCGTGGTGACGCTGGGCACGGTGGGCGAGACCCCGTACCACGTCTGGCAGGAGCACCTGACGGTCAACCTGGCGGCGGCCGCGGAGCTGACCCGGCTGGCGCTGCCGGCGCTGCGCGCGGCATCCGGGCAGGTGGTGTTCGTCAACTCCGGCGCGGGGCTGCGGGCCAATCCCGGGTGGGCGGCGTACGCGGCGAGCAAGTTCGGGCTCCGGGCGCTCGCCGACGCGTTGCGCGCCGAGGAGCCGGAGCTGCGGGTCACCTCGGTGCACCCTGGGCGTACCGCCACCGAGATGCAGCGGTCGGTACGCGCCCAGGAAGCCGCCGAGTACCGCCCGGACGACTACCTGCAGCCCGAGACCGTGGCCCGGCTGATCCTCACCGCGCTCGACACGCCGAGCGACGGGCACCTCACGGAGCTGTCGATTCGGTCCCGCTGAGCACGCTATGCTGCCCGTGAGCCGCATCACACTCTCACCCGGAGGTGGGCGATGGTCGGCACGAGAACTCAGTTCACCAGGGAACAGGCGCCGTGCGGCAAGCTCCGGGACGGCAGTCGCCACCGGGAGGACGACGCCGCGGGCCTGGTCATCGATGACTACACCTACGACTGCGGCTGCCGCCGGACCCGCCATGAATTCCATGACGGAAGCGTCCGGATCCGCAGCATCCGGCACGACGGCAAGGTGATGCTGGACGAACACAGTGGCGATCACGAGGCATAGCCGGGTGCCCGGATGACCGCTTCTCACGACGTCGTGATCGTTGGCGGCGGCGGCGCGGGGCTGCGCGCCGCCATCGCTATCGCCGAGGCGCAGCCCGCGCTGAGCGTGGCGATCGTCTCGAAGGTCTACCCGATGCGCAGCCACACCGTCTCCGCCGAGGGCGGCGCGGCGGCGGTCGCCGGCGCTGACGACAGCCTCGACGAGCACGCGTACGACACCATCTCCGGCAGCGACTGGCTGTGCGACCAGGACGCGGTCGAGGCGTTCGTCGCCGAAGCCCCTCAGGAGCTGCTGCGGCTGGAGCACTGGGGCTGCCCGTGGAGCCGCCAACCGGACGGCCACATCGCGGTACGCGCCTTCGGCGGCATGAAGAAGCGGCGTACCTGGTACGCGGCGGACAAGACCGGCTTCCACCTGCTGCACACCCTGTTCCAGACCGCACTGTCCTATCAGGACATCGAGCGGTACGACGAGTGGTTCGTGACCCGGCTGCTGGTCGACGACGGGCGGGTACGCGGGGTGGTCGCGATCGAGCTCGCGACCGGCCGGATCGAGACCATCCTCGGCAAGGCGGTCATCATCGCCACCGGCGGCTGCGGCCGGGTGTTCCCGTTCACCACCAACGCCGCCATCAAGACCGGCGACGGGATGGCGCTGGCGTACCGGGCAGGGGCGCCGCTGAAGGACATGGAGTTCGTGCAGTACCACCCCACCGGGCTGCCGTTCACCGGAATCCTGATCACGGAGGCGGCGCGCGCCGAGGGCGGCTGGCTGCTCAACAAGGACGGCTACCGCTACCTGCAGGACTACGACCTCGGCAAGCCGGAGCCGGGCCCGGTGCTGCGCAGCATGGAGCTGGGGCCGCGGGACCGGCTGTCCCAGGCGTTCGTGCACGAGCTCGACAAGGGCCGCACCATCGACACCCCGGACGGGCCGATCGTCCACCTGGACCTGCGGCACCTGGGCGCGGAGGTGATCGACACCAAGCTGCCGTTCGTACGGGAGCTGTGCCTGCGGTACCAGAACATCGACCCGGTACGGGAGCTGGTGCCGATCCGCCCGGTGGTCCACTACATGATGGGCGGCGTCCACACCGACATCGACGGCGCCACCCCGGTGGCCGGCCTGTACGCCGCCGGCGAGGTCGCCTGCGTCAGCATCAACGGCAGCAACCGGCTGGGGTCCAACTCGCTGCCCGAGCTGCTGGTGTTCGGAGCCCGCGCGGGCGCCGCCGCCGCCGAGTACGCCGCGAGCGTCAAGGCCGCATCCGACGACGCGGTGCACGCGCAAGGGCGGGACGAGCAGCGGCGGCTGGAGGCGGCGCTGGGGCGGCGTACCGTGGGCTCGGAGCGGATCGCGGACGTGCGTACCGAGATGCAGGAGGCGATGGAGAACGGCGCCGGCATCTACCGGGACGCCGACTCGCTCACCAAGGCCGCCGACACCCTGCTGCAGCTACGCGAGCGGTTCGGCCGTGCGGCGATCGACGACCACAGCCGTACGTTCAACACCGAGCTGATCGCAATGCTGGAGCTGTCCGGCATGCTCGACGTGGCACAGACCATCGTGCACTGCGCGCTGCGGCGGGAGGAGTCCCGCGGCGCGCACCAACGTACCGATTTCCCGGGCCGCGACGACGAGCGGTATCTGGCGCACTCGCTGGTGCACCGCGAGCCGGACGGCAGCCCCCGGGTGGAGTACCTGCCGGTGACGGTCACCCGGTGGCCGCCCGGGGAACGGGTCTACGGGAGGTAGCGGCGATGCCCGAAAAGCACGCGCCAGATGAGATCACGATGGAGGTCACCCGCTACCAGCCGGAATCCGACGGCGAGCCGACGCTGCAGTCGTACCAGGTGCCGCTGCGCAAGGGGTGGGCGGTGCTGGACGGGCTCAACTACATCAAGGACCAGCTGGACGGGTCGTTGAGCTACCGCTGGTCATGCCGGATGGGGATCTGCGGCAGCTGCGGCATGACCGTCAACGGCGATCCGCAGCTGACCTGCTCCGCGTTCCTGACCGACTACGCCCCCGGGCCGGTACGGGTCGAACCGCTGCGCAACTTCCCGGTGATCCGGGACCTGGTCGTCGAGACCACCGACTTCATGCGCAAGCTCGTGAAGGCGAAACCGTGGCTGATCCGTACCGAGGAGAAGCCGGTGGCCGAAGGCGAGCACCTGCAGACGCCGGAGGAGATGGAGGCGTACCACCGGTTCAGCATGTGCATCAACTGCATGCTCTGCTACTCCGCCTGCCCGGTGTACGCACTCGAACCCGACTTCGTCGGGCCCGCCGCGCTCGCGCTGGCGCAGCGCTACAACCTGGACTCCCGGGATCAGGGCGCGGCCGACCGGCGCGACGTGCTGTCGGCGCCGGACGGGATCTGGGCCTGCACCCTGGTCGGCGAATGCAGCACGGCGTGCCCCAAGGGCGTGGACCCGGCCGGCGCGATCCAGCAGTACAAGCTGAGCGCCGCCACCAGCGCGGTGAAGGACCTGCTCTGGCCCTGGGGCCGGCCTGGATCCCGCGCCTCCCGGGGCGGTCGGCGATGAACACGCCGTACCCGCGGCTGTATCGCCGGCCGGTGCCGCTGCTGTGGTGGCTGGAGCGGCGCTCGTACCTGCTGTTCGTGCTGCGTGAGCTGAGCGCGGTGTTCGTCGCCTGGTTCGTGGTCTACCTGTTGCTGCTGGTCAACGCGGTGGCCGGCGGTGCCGACCAGTACCAGCGGTTCCTGGACTGGAGCGCCAGCTGGTGGGTGCTCGGGCTGAACCTGGTCGCGTGTGCCTTCGTACTGCTGCACACCATCACCTGGTTCGGTCTGGCTCCGCGCGCTCTGGTGGTACGGGTGCGCGGCCGCCGCGTACCCCCCAGTTGGGTGTTGGCGGGGCACTACCTGGCGTGGGCCGTGCTGTCGGCGGGCGTGGCCTGGCTGCTGCTGGGCGGTGTGCGGTGAACCGCCGGGTGGCGCCGGAGCCGTTCCTGTGGCTGCTGTTCAGCGCCGGCGGGATGGCGGCCGCGCTGCTGGTGCCGGTGCTGCTGATCCTGTTCGGGATCGCGTTCCCACTGGGGTGGCTGCCGGCGCCCGACCACGGGGAGCTGCTCGCGCTGCTGCGGCATCCGCTGACCAAGCTGGTGCTGTTCGGGTTCTGCGTGCTGGCGCTGTTCCACTGGGCGCACCGGTTCCGCTTCACGCTGCACGAAGGGCTGCAGCTCAAGCGGCTGAGGCCGGTGATCGTGGTGGCCTGCTACGGCGGGGCCGTCGTCGGGTCAGTGGTCGCCGGTTACCTGCTGCTGCGGGTCTGACTGCGCTGGCGTCAGCAGCGCGACGCACTCCACGTGGTGGGTCATCGGGAACGCGTCGTACGCCCGCAGCCGCGCCAGCCGCCAGCCCTGGTCCCGGAAGGTCCGTACGTCGCGCGCCAGCGCCGCCGGATCGCAGGCCACGTACGCCACCGCCCGCGGCGAGGCCGCGATCAGCGCGGACACCACCACCGCCCCGGCGCCCGAGCGGGGCGGATCGAGCACCACCAGGTCGGTGGCGCGCATCCGCCGGGTGCCGAGCGCGTCGTCGACCCGACCGGTCACGGACCGTACGTTCGTCAGGCCGGCGAGCGCGAGCCGGGCGGCGGCGACCGCCTCCGGGTCGGACTCCACCAGCGTCACCCGGCCCTGGGGGCCGACCCGGGAAGCGAGCGCGGCGGTGAACAGCCCGGCGCCGCCGTACAGGTCCCACGCCCGCTCCCCCGGCCGCGGGTCGAGCAGGTCGAGCACCGCGGTGGCGAAGGTGTCCGCGGCGCCCGGGTGCACCTGCCAGAACACCTGCGGCGGGATCACCCACTCGGCGCCGAGCGCCCGCTCGGTCACCGTCGCGGGGCCGCTCTCCAGCTGGAAGTCCTCGCTACCGCGTCGCCGGCGCGCGAACACCGTCGTCTCACCGGTCGCGCCGCGTACCGCCTCGACCGCGGACCAACCCTTCCACGACCGGGACGTCACCGGGGCGTCCTGGATCTCCGGCGCCGCGATCCGGCACCGGTCGATGGCGAGTACGTCGTGCGAGCGGTGCCGCCGCAGCCCCGCCCGCCCGGAGCCGTCGACGGCGTACTGCACCCGGGTACGCCACCCGAGCCCCGACCCCTCCGGCGACTCGCCCGGCAGCGGCAGCACCTCGATGCCGCCGGCCTCGGCCGCCCCCAGCGCGGCCAGCTCGGCTTCGGACAGACCGCCGAGCCGGAGCAGCTGCTCGCGTACCACCTCGGCCTTGAGCCGGCGCTGCGCGGCGCGCGAGGCGTGCTGGAAGTCGCACCCACCGCACAGCCCGGGACCCGCGTACGGGCACGGCGCGGTGACCCGGTCCGGTGACGCGTCCAGGATCTCGATCGCGTCGGCGCGCAGGAAATTCTTGTGCACCTCGGTGACCTGGGCGCGTACCCGCTCACCGGGCAGCGCGTGCCGTACGAACACCACCCGGCCCTCGTGGTGGGCGACGCAGTGACCGCCGTGCGCTACCCGTTCGACCGTCAGCTCGACGACCGCATCGTCGTTCACGGTGATCCCGGGTGGCGTTCCAGGTCCGACCGCCACGCGGTGGTCGCCTCCTCCTCGTCGGCGACAGCGCGGGCGCCGGTCAACCGCCGGTCGAGCGCGGCCAGGTCCCGCAGCTCGCTCGACTCCAGCTGCCACGGCACGCTGGTCACCATCACGCCGGGCTCGAACAGCAGCCGGGTCTTGAGCCGGAACGCGCTCTGGTTGTGCAGCAGGTGCTCCCACCAGCGGCCCACCACGTACTCCGGGATGAACACCGTGACCAGGTCGCGCGGGCCCTTACGGCGGATCGACTTCACGTACTCGATCACCGGGGTGGTCATCTCCCGGTACGGCGATTCCACCACCGCCAGCGGCGCCGGAACGTCACGGCGTTCCCACTCCGCCTGCAGCGCCCTGGTGTCGGCGTCGTCGACGTTCACCGTCACCGCGGTCAGGGTGTCCGGCCGGGTGGCCCGGGCGTACGAGATCGCGCGCAGCGTCGGCAGGTGAAGCTTGCTGACCAGCACCACGGCGTGGTTACGCGCCGGCAGCACCGGCCGCTCCTCGGAGGGCTGCAGCTCGCGCGCCACCCGGTCGTAGTGCCGCCGGATCGCCAGCATCAGCGCGTAGATCACCGCCATCGCGGCGAGCGAGATCCAGGCGCCGTGGGTGAACTTGGTGACCAGCACGATCACCAGCACGCTGCCGGTCATCGCGCAGCCGAACCCGTTGATCAGCTGCGAGCGCCGCATCCGCCGGCGTACCGCCGGATCCCGTTCGGTACGCAGCAGCCGCGCCCAGTGCCGGATCATGCCGGCCTGCGAGATCACGAAGGAGACGAACACCCCGACGATGTAGAGCTGGATCAGCGCGCTCTCGTCGGCCCGGAACGCGGCCACCAGGATGCTGGCGAACACCGCCAGGAACAGGATCCCGTTGGAGAACGCCAGCCGGTCACCCCGGGTGTGCAGCTGGCGCGGCAGGTAACGGTCCTGCGCGAGGATCGAGCCGAGCACCGGGAAGCCGTTGAACGCGGTGTTGGCGGCCAGCACCAGGATCAGGCCGGTCACCGCGGTGACGTAGAAGAAGCCGAGCGGGAAGTTGTCGAACACCGACGCCGCGAGCTGCGCGATCATCGTCTTCTGGATGTAGCCCACCGGCGCACCGATCAACTGGTGCGCCGGGTCCTCGGCCATCTTCACGCCCATCTCGCGCCCCAGCGCGAGCAGGCCGAGGAACATCGTGATCGACAACGTCCCCATCATCACCAGCGTGGTCGCGGCGTTCTTTCCCTTCGGCGGCTTGAACGCCGGTACGCCGTTCGCGATCGCCTCCACCCCGGTCAGCGCCGCGCAGCCGGAAGAGAACGTACGCATCAGCAGGAACACCAGCGCGAAGCCCGACAGGTGCGCCTCCTCGGCCCGCAGCTCGAACCGCGCGCTCTCCGCCTGGATCGGGTCGCCCATCACGTAGATCCGGAACAGCCCGTACACCACCAGCCCGACGATGCCGACGATGAACGCGTACGTCGGGATCGCGAACGCCGTACCGGACTCCTTGATGCCGCGCAGGTTGACCGCGGTCAGCACCGCGATGGCGACCAGCGAGAACAGCACCCGGTGGTGCTCCACGAACGGCACCGCGGAGCCCAGGTTGGCCGACGCCGCCGCGATCGACACCGACACCGTGAGTACGTAGTCGACCAGCAGCGCGCTCGCCACCACCAGCCCGAACCGGCTGCCGTGGTTGACGTTGGCCACCTCGTAGTCGCCACCGCCGGACTGGTACGCCTGCACGTTCTGCCGGTACGAGGCGACCACCGCGATCAGCACCACCGCGATGAACAACCCGATCCACGGCCCGTACGAGTAGGCCCCCAGCCCGGCGATCGACAGCGTCAGGAAGATCTGCTCCGGGGCGTACGCCACCGACGACAGCGGGTCGGAGGCGAACACCGGCAACGCGATCCGCTTCGGCAGCAACGTGTGCTGCAACCGGTCCGACCGGAACGGCCGGCCCACCAGGAGTCGCTTCACCAACGAGGTCGGACTGGGCACGGCGGCCAGCATACGACCAGGCCGGTAGCGCCGAGCGTCGCCGCCGTACATCGCGCCGTTCGGGGTGGCCTGCGCCCGCGGAGCGGCACCGCCGGTGTAGCGTCGGAAGGCGCCGTCAGGTGCTAGCTGCGGAGGCGGACTTGCACATCGTGATCATGGGCTGCGGCCGGGTCGGCTCCACCCTCGCGCAGAACGTCGAGGCGCTGGGGCACTCGGTCGCGGTCATCGACCAGAACCCCGAGGCGTTCCGCCGGCTGGGCACCGACTTCGGTGGGCTCACCGTGACCGGCATGGGCTTCGACCGCGACGTCCTGGTGGAGTCCGGGGTGGAGCGGGCCGAGGCGTTCGCCGCGGTCTCCTCCGGCGACAACTCCAACATCATCTCGGCCCGGGTGGCGCGCGAGACGTTCGGCGTACAGCGGGTGGTGGCCCGGATCTACGACACCAAACGCGCCGCGGTGTACGAGCGGCTCGGCATCCCGACCGTCGCCACCGTGCGCTGGACCGCGGACCGGATCCTGCGCCACATGGTGCCGGAGGGTCACGCGGAGCTGTGGCGGGATCCCACCAACGCGGTCTCGATCATCGAGCTGCCGCTGCACCCGGCGTGGGTGGCCAGACCGCTCTCCCAGCTGGAAGAGGTCACCGGTGCCCGGGTGGCGTACGTGATGCGCTTCGGCGTCGGCGCGCTGCCCACCGCGTCCACCGTGATCCAGGACGGCGACCAGGTGTTCGTACTGGTCACCGACGACATCGTGGAGCCAGCGCTGAAGGTGGCGGCGACGCCGCCGGACGGGAGTCAGTGATGCGGGTGGCGATCGCCGGCGCCGGCAACGTGGGCCGCTCCATCGCCCAGGAGCTGATCGAGAACGGGCACCAGGTGCTGCTGATCGAGCGAAATCCGTCGATGGTACGCCCGGAGCGGGTGCCCGCCGCGGAGTGGTTGCTCGCCGACGCCTGCGAGCTGTCCAGCCTGCAGGAAGCCGACCTGGCCAGCTGCGACGTGGTGGTGGCCGCCACCGGCGACGACAAGGTCAACCTGGTGGTGTCGCTGCTGGCGAAGACCGAGTTCGCGGTCCCCCGGGTGGTGGGCCGGGTCAATCGGGCGCAGAACGAGTGGCTGTTCACCGAGCAGTGGGGCGTGGACGTCTCGGTGAGCAAGCCGCGGATGCTGGCCGCGCTGGTCGAGGAGGCGGTCACCGTCGGCGACCTGGTCAGGCTGATGACGTTCCGGCAGGGCCAGGCCAACCTGGTCGAGATCACGCTGCCCGAGACCGCGCCGTTCATCGGGCGGCCGGTGCGTGACGTACCGCTGCCGCCTGACACCGCGCTGGTGACGATCGTACGAGGCAAGCGGGTGCTGGTGCCCAGCCCGGACGACCCGCTCGAGGCCGGCGACGAGCTGGTGTTCGTGTGCACCGCCGAGGTCGAAGAGGCGGTACGGGAAGTGATCCTCGGCGCGGTGGCCAGCTCGGGCTGATCCGCTACGGAGCGGTCGGCGCCGCCTCCGAGTGGGTGACGCGCCGTACCGCCCACACGGTGATGCCGAGCATCAGCAGGTACGGCGGGTAGCCCATCGCGAGCCGCGCCACGCCCAGCCAGTTGGCCTCGTTGGCGAGGTACAGCCCGCCCTGCACCACGCCCTTGACCAGGAACATCGTCGCCCACAGCAGCGTCAGCCAGCCGAACGTACGCTGCAGCCGCGGGTCGTTCCGCCACCAGTGCTTGCCGCCGGCGGAGACCACCGCCCACATGTACCCGATCACCGGGTGCCGGGCCACCGTGGAGACGATCAGCAGGCCGCCGTACAGGAACGACATGACGATGCCGGGCAGGTAGTAGTCCTTGGCCTGACCGGTCTTCCAGGCGATGAACGCGCCGATGCCCACCCCGATCAGACCGTTGATCGCGTGCCGGATCGGCTGCCGGCGGCTGAGCCGGAACACCACGATCGCGCCCGCCACGCCGATCGATGCGATCAGCGCCGGGTAGAGCGACCACACCACGTTGACCAGCACGAACACCGCGACCGGAATCCCGGACTCGATCAGCCCCCGGCCGCCGCCCATCTGGTCGGCGAGCTGCTCGGAGAAGGTCGGCTCGCCAGCGGGGCGCTCCGGATCCTGCACGTCCGACTCGCCTGCGGCTGGGGCCTGTTCGGTCACGAAACGCTCCTCGCGGTGGCTATTTCTGCAGTTCCAGTTCGTAGTACGGGTTGTAGATCACCTTGCGGTCGTCGCGCACCGCCAGCCGGCCCTTCGCCGTCACTGGCCTGCCCGGCTCGATGCCCGCGATATGCCGGCGACCGAGCCACACCAGCGTGACCGAGTCGCTGCCGTCGAAGAGGTCGGCCTCCAGCGTCGGCAGATTCGTGCGTGGCGTGTATACCACGGTACGGAGCCGGCCGGTAACTGTCACCAGCTGCCCCCGGCACGCGTCCGACGCCTTGGTACAGCCGGCCCGTACGCTCTTCTGCTGCAGCTGCTCGGAGTCCAGCTCGGCCTCGGACGCCACCAACCGGCGCAGCATCCGGCGTAACGGAGGCTCGCGCAGTTCGGAGTTCATCGTCGTCACCTTCCGGGCGCGGCGGGCGGCTAGGGTCTGTCCTGTGGATCTTGGTCGAGCGAGACAGGTGTCAGGGGGCGGTCCGGCAAGGCGGAGGTTCGTCCGAATACCGGTGTTGTATTCGGACGGTTCTCCAACGCCGCCGGTCGTCGTCTGGCACCTGTCGCAGCCGACTGAAGATCCGCAGGACAGGCCCTACCTCGAAGGGTACG
Organism: Micromonosporaceae bacterium; assembly: GCA_050701635.1. Taxonomy (GTDB): domain Bacteria; phylum Actinomycetota; class Actinomycetes; order Mycobacteriales; family Micromonosporaceae; genus WHSM01. The sequence goes on from JBOGDF010000026.1 coordinate 13,030, forward strand.
TCCGGCGGGTCAACGCCGACGCCCCGCGCGCTTGCCGTTACGAGGTCGGTCCTCCAAGTCGGACTGCTCCGGCTCGCCGGCCTGCTGGGCGGCCGCCACCTGGTCGGCGATCTCCTGCGGCAGCACCAACGGCAGCGGCTCGCGTACCGGCCGGGCCTCCTTGTCCCGCTCGACTACGAGGCCGTCGAGAGACTCGTGCAGCAGCTTCCCGGCGTCCGGGTCGGTGGCGGCGCGACCCTGGAACAGGCCCCGTAGGAACCAGCGCGGCCCGTCCACCCCGATGAACCGTACGTCGGCGGGGCCGTTCGGGGTGCGTACCCGGGCGCGCAGCTCGGCGCCGTACCGGCCCATCGCCTCTTCGGCAGAGCCGCCCTCCTCGGTGATCGAGCCCTTCAGCTCGGCGCGCAGGTCCGGCCAGATCCCGTCCTCGCGGGGCGCGGCGAACACGCCCAGCTCGATCGCGCTGTCGTCGGCGACCAGCAGCACGGCGGTCGCGTCGCCCTTCGGGTTGATCTGCATCCGGATGTCGACGCCGTCCACCTGCGGAATCTTCAGGCAGCCCAGGTCGAGCCGCTCGGCGTCCGGGTCGGGCACGTCGGCGATGTCGTACGGGCCGGCTTCCCGCTCCGGCGGAGGCTGCTCGGACAACCCGTCCAGCAGTACGTCGGCCACCTCTTCCTCGTCGTCGGGCTCCTCGATCGGGCCCTCGGCGAAGACGTCCCCGTCCTCCGCGTGCCGCCCTGGGCGGCGCCGCCGGAAGAAAATCACTGTGCCTCCTGTGGAGATGCCAGGCCGGGTACGGCCAGGCCACCGGTCGATCCGTGGCCGCCGGTGCCGCGACTGGAGTCGGGCAGCTCCTCGACCAGGTGGAAACTCGCCCGCTCCACCTGTTGTACGACCAGCTGCGCGATCCGGTCACCACGGGCCACCCGAGCGGCCCTCACCGGGTCGTGGTTGACCAGATTGACTTTGATCTCACCACGGTAGCCCGCGTCGACGGTACCCGGCGCGTTCAGCACCGTCACTCCGTGCCGGGCGGCCAGCCCCGATCGGGGGTGCACCAGCCCGACGTACCCGTCCGGGAGCGCGATCGCCACTCCGGTCGGCACCAGCGCGCGGCCGCCGGGCGGGATCTCGACCGATTCCGCGGCCACCAGATCCGCGCCGGCGTCACCCGGATGGGCGTACGCGGGCAGCGGCAGATCGGCGGCCAGGCGCCGTACCAGCACCCGTACGGTTGTTTCGCTGTGTGGCATGGCGGGCTCTCCGGGGACGGGCTTCGACACCGCGTGACTATCGCAGATGCCGGCCACCTCGGGTGCCGCGACCCGGTGCCGCGGGCACCCGTACCCTCGAGGAATGCCCGAGCAGACACCCCCCGTGAGGTACGCCGAACGCCTGGCGCTGCCGTGGTGGTTGTGGTTACCCGCGCTCGGGGTGGCGGTGCTGCTGGCTGCCGAGCTCCACCTCGGGGCCCCCGGGATGCGCTCCTGGGTCCCGTACGCCGTGCTGCTGCCGCTCGCCGCGGTCGGGCTGTGGTGGCTGGGCCGGATCCGGGTGGCGTTGGAGGGCGATCTGCTGGTGGTCGACGACGCGCGGCTGCCGGTGGACGTGATCGCGAACGTGACGCCGCTGGGTCCGGAGCAGAAGCGGGAGCTGCTCGGTCCGCGGTCGCACCCGCTGGCCTTCGTGGTGCAGCGTCCCTGGGTACGCGGCGCGGTCCAGGTGACGCTCGACGATCCGAACGATCCGACGCCGTACTGGCTGGTGTCCTGCCGCCGGCCGGACGCGTTGGTAGCGGCGATCGCTGAGGCGCAGGCGTCGAAGACCGGCGCCTAGGCCGACTCGATCGGGCCGGGCGTCACGGTGCCTTCGATCACCCGGGGCGAGACCTGTTCCAGCAGGTCCTTGCGGATCTCCTCGCCGACCGACTTGGTGGCCCGGCGGTTCAGCTCCGCGCCCACCGCCGCGCCGGTGAGCAGCGGGCCCAGCGTGGTCAGGTTGCGGCCGAAGCGGCGGATCAGCCGGTCCCGCAGCTCCTTGCGGGCCGCGGTCGAGAGCACCGCGCCCATTCCCCGGCCGGAGGTCAGCGGGTTCACGCCGCGCCGCGAGGCCCAGGAGGTGAGCAGCGCGGTGGCGCGCTGCACCGCCGTACCGCGGACCGGTCTGCCGTAGACCTCGTGCAGCTCGCCGATCAGCTTCAGCTCCACGGTCGCCACCGCGATCGTCTCCGCGGTCAGCAGCACCGGCGCCGTGAGCAGCGTGGGCGGCACCGCCCACTCGATCGCCGCGATCCCGCCGCCGGTGGCGCCGATCGCGGCGGTGGCCCGCGAGGCGTTGCGGATCAGCCGGGTCACCAACTCCTCGTCGGACAGCCCCGGATGGTGGGTACGCAGCGTCGCGAGATCCCGCAGCGGCAGCCGCTCGGCGATCTCGGACAGCACGTCGATCACCGCGCCCAGCACCGCCGTGGGCCGGGGCAGCCAGCCCCCGCCAGTGGTACGGCGCGCGGTCTGGGCCACCAGCTGACCCATCAAGCGGCGCCGCTCCGGCGATTCGAGGTCGTCCTGCGCCAGCCGGGCGACAGTGTCCGGCAAGGCGTCAGCGCTCTGGCCGGCGTCGGTGGGCGGATCGGCAGGTACGCCGTCCGGCGATCGGTCCGATGTGGCCATCAGCGCACCCCCACGTGCGGCATGGTGGTGTCAGGCGGCGCACTCGCGACAGATCAGCTCACCCTTGCGTTCGATTGCGAGCTGACTGCGGTGGTGCACCAGAAAACAGCGGGAGCAGCGGAACTCGTCGGACTGCATCGGCAGTACCTTGACCGTGAGTTCCTCGTCTGCCAGGTCAGCGCCCGGCAGCTCAAAATTCTCCCCCAGCTCGGCCTCGTCGACGTCGACGGTGCCCGATTGTGCGTCACCCCGGCGTGCCTTGAGTTCCTCGAGGCTGTCCTCCCCCAGCTCGACCTCGTCGCGACGCGGGGCGTCGTAGTCCGTGGCCATCGGTGTCACACTCCCGTATCTGTGCTGCGCCCGGTGTAACGCCAGACGACATGTATCCCTTACCCGCGATCGGCAAGTGTGCCACCCCCACCGCGGAAACGGCTCCTATCAAGCGGGGCACCTTACCTGGCTTTCGGAGTCCAGTACGTTCTGGACCCGACAGTTGTTCCCGATGTGACTCAAGCGACACACAAGATAGGCGACCCGGCGAGCACAAAGCACACGCCGCGCCGAGCATTCTGCGCGGCCTTGCCTTCCGTACCCACCGACGGGGGGTGTCACCCCCCGTACGGCGAGCGCTGACACAGTAATCTCTGCCCCAACGACGACGCTCAGCTGGGAGAACCGCCGATGACCTTGGCGCGGGTACGAGCACTTTTTATCGTGTGCGCGTTAGCGGCCCTGGCGGCCGTGTTCGTGGTGTGGGCCATCACACGCGACAGCCAGACCCAGGACGACAGCGAGGCGCGGCGCTGCAAGGAGGGCGAAAAGCCCGCCGCCACCGCGATGCCGGACCCCAAGAAGCTCACCGTCAACGTCTACAACGACACCGACGAGGCCGGGCTGGCGAAGCGGATCGCGAACACGCTGAAAACCCGCGGTTTCGTCATCGGGAAGGTCGACCAGGACCGCGACCCGAACGTCGTCAAGGGCACCGCGGAGCTGCGGTTCGGCCCGAAGGGGCTGGGCGGCGCGCACCTGCTGAGCGCGCACATCGCCGGCGCCGAGCTGCTGCCCGACACCGAGCGCCAGGACGCCACCGTGGACGTGGTGCTGGGGCAGGACTTCAAGGCGCTCGCTTCTCCCGCCGAGGCGAACGACGCAATAAAGCTGATCGGGGACCCGTCGCCACCCGCCGGGATGTGCTGACCGGTTAGGGTCCGCTGTCCGCGCCCAGCCGTACCAGCTGATCATGCAGCGCCTGGTGTACGGCCGGCGGCGCCGCGACCACCATCTCGGGCCCGGCGGCGGCACCCCGCAGCCCGGTGACCAGCAGTCCCGCCTCCTGCGCGATCAGGCCGCCGGCGGCGAGGTCCCACGGCGCCAGGCCACGCTCGTAGTACGCGTCCACCCGCCCCTCCGCGGCGAAGCACAGATCCAGCGCGGCGGCGCCCAGCCGGCGGATGTCCCGGATCTCGCCCAGCAGGCCGGTGAGTACGCCCGCCTGGTGCACCCGACGCGCCGGGTCGTACCCGAACCCGGTGGCGACCAGCGCCTGTGACAGCTCCGTGACCCCCGAACCGGTCAGCCGCCGGCCGTCCCGGTACGCCCCCGCGCCGGCCACCGCGGTCCACTCCTCGCCGGACACCGGGTTGCGGACCACGCCCGCCACCACCCGGCCCGCCACCTCGGCGGCGAGCGAGACGGCGTACTGGCCGATGCCGTACAGGTAGTTGACGGTGCCGTCGATCGGATCGAGCAGCCACCGTACGGGCGCCCGCTCGCCGCCGGCGTGCCGACCGGACTCCTCGCCCAGCACCTCGTCGTACGGCCGGCGCTCCCGCAACGCCTCGACGATCATGCGTTCGGTGGCCCGGTCACCGGCGGTCACCACGTCGGTCGGGGTGCTCTTGGTCGCCACGTCGGCGATCGCCGCCTTGCGCGTGGACCGCGCGGACTCGCCGCCTGCGCGTACTACCGCCACCGCCAGCTCGAGCAGCTCGTAGGGATCGGGACTCAGCTCCTCATCGCGCACCGGGCTATCCTTGCAGGCACCACGCCGCCGCCGTGCCGACCGGGAAGCAGATGATCGGTACGTCACGGCGTTACAATTCACGCCTGCCCACGTGACGCGACAGCCGCGCGGGCCCCCCAGCTCAGGCAGAACCGGCCGCCTGTGCATGCTTACCGCCTTGAGAAGGGTCGTTCGTGACTGAGGTTCGCCGCACCACCGGCAGCGACGTCCGCGCAATCACCGAGTCCCTCGTTACGCGCGCCACGGGCACCGATCGCCAGATCGGATCCGCCGAGCTGGCCGACGCGATGGCAGCCGCCGGGATGAGCCCGGCGCAGGGCAAGCAGGTGCTCAAGGCGCTTTCCGAGGCCGGTGTCACCGTGGTGGTCGACGGCTCGGCGGGCTCCCGCAAGCGGCGGGTGGTCGCCGCTCGCGCCGCCACGCCCGCGTCGAAGGCGACCACCGCCAAGGCCACCAGCAGCAAGAAGGCCGCCCCGTCCGGCGACGAGGCGGAGCCGGCCGGGGACGCGGCCAAGCCGGCCCGCAAGGCGGCGAAGAAGACCACGGCCAAGAAGGCCGGCAAGTCCGCCAAGGAGAACGGCGCGCAGCCCGCGGCCGGTGAGGCGGGCGCCCGGATAGCGGTCGACGAGCCGATCACGCTGTCGGACAGCGAAGACTTCGACTGGGACGACGAGGAGTCCGAGGCGCTGCGCCAGGCGCGCAAGGACGCCGAGCTCACCGCCTCCGCGGACTCGGTGCGCGCATACCTCAAGCAGATCGGCAAGGTGCCGCTGCTCAACGCCGAGCAGGAGGTCGAGCTCGCCAAGCGGATCGAGGCCGGCCTGTACGCCGCCGAGCGGCTCCGGCTCGCCGACGAGGAGGGCGAGAAGCTCGCCACCCAGGCGCGCCGCGACCTGCTCTGGGTCACCCGGGACGGGGAACGCGCCAAGAACCACCTGCTCGAGGCGAACCTGCGACTGGTGGTCTCGCTCGCCAAGCGCTACACCGGCCGCGGCATGGCGTTCCTGGACCTGATCCAGGAGGGCAACCTCGGTCTGATCCGTGCGGTGGAGAAGTTCGACTACACCAAGGGCTACAAGTTCTCCACGTACGCCACCTGGTGGATCCGGCAGGCGATCACCCGCGCGATGGCCGACCAGGCACGGACCATCCGGATCCCCGTACACATGGTGGAAGTGATCAACAAGCTCGGCCGGATACAGCGTGAGCTGCTGCAGGACCTGGGTCGCGAGCCCACCCCCGAGGAGCTCGCCAAGGAGATGGACATCTCCCCGGAGAAGGTCCTCGAGATCCAGCAGTACGCTCGCGAGCCGATCAGCCTCGACCAGACCATCGGCGACGAGGGAGACAGCCAGCTCGGCGACTTCATCGAGGACTCCGAGGCCGTGGTCGCGGTCGACGCGGTGTCGTTCAGCCTGCTCCAGGACCAGCTGCAGCAGGTGCTGCAGACCCTCTCCGAGCGCGAGGCCGGGGTGGTGCGGCTGCGCTTCGGCCTCACCGACGGCCAGCCCCGTACGCTCGACGAGATCGGCCAGGTCTACGGCGTGACCCGCGAGCGGATCCGCCAGATCGAGTCGAAGACGATGTCGAAGCTGCGGCACCCGTCCCGTTCCCAGGTGCTGCGCGACTACCTCGACTGAGCCGCATCGATCGGCTGGCGGGAGCGCCGGCGACGCGCCCGGAAGCGCACCCTTTTCCTCGCGAAATGGGGTGTGTCGTGACACGTACGTATCCGAGTCGTGACCGTACGCATGGCAGGCTGGCCGCCATCGAAACTCACCGGCTGATGTGACGTTAGTCGCGACGCCGTTGGGGAACGTCTGCGGGGGACGGCATGTTGGAGCAGGTGTGAGATCGTCAAAGCACCCGCGAAGCACCGTGACCGGTCAACTGCGAAGGAGGAGGCGATGACTCCGACACTGACACCGCCCGCGGCGGTATGGTCCGCTACCGGCGAGCGCTGCGATCGCTGCAGTGCTGGCGCCAAACTCCGCGTCGTGGTGGCCGGCGGCGGTGACCTGCTGTTCTGCGGGCACCACGCCAACAAGTACGCCGAGCAGCTCGTCAAGATCGCGGTAGACGTTTCGGTGGACCCCGAGTTCACCTGGGCCGGCAGCGAGCTGATGTCAGAGAACTGAGCTGCCGATATCTGAGCTTCCTCGGGCGCCCCGCCACCACGGCGGGCGCCCGATTGCTTTGTGCGGGGCCGCCGGCATGCGACAGGCGCGCCGCGGCCACCTCACGCGCACGGGCACCAGGGCTACCAGGACTGGATCGCGGTGATCCGGGCTTCCAGCTGCTCGATGGTGGCCTGGGCGCTCGGCGGGCCGCCACAGGTACGCCGCAGCTCGGCGTGGATCTGACCGTGCGGCCGCCCGGAGCGGTGGTGCTCGGCGGCGACCAGGGCGTTGAGGTGCTTGCGCAGCGCCACCCGGCGCTGCCCGGCCGGCAGCGCCGCGGTGTTCTGCTCCGGGGCCGTCTCATCGGCTTCGGGGCGCCGGCGGCGCTGTGAGGCGAGCTGGTCGGCCTGTCGCTTCGCCAGCACCGTGGCCACCTGATCGGGCGTCAGCAGCCCCGGGAGCCCGAGAAAGTCCTCCTCCTCGGGGGTGCCGGCGAGGATCGGCGTACCCCAGGAGTTTCCGTCGAAGATCACCTGATCCAGCTCGGCGGTGGCGCCCATCGCCTCGAAGCCGGGCGGCTGGTCGGTGGCCTCGTCCTGGCGCCGCTGCGCCGCCTCCAGCAGCAGCTCCTCCTCGTCCTTCTTCTCGCCGAGTACGTGGTCCCGCTCCACCTCCATCGCGCTGGCCAGCTCCAGCAGCGGCGGCACGCTCGGCAGGAACACCGACGCGGTTTCGCCGGGCGTACGGGTACGCACGAAGCGGCCGATCGCCTGGGCGAAGTACAGCGGGGTGGAGGCGCTGGTGGCGTACACCCCGACGGCGAGCCGCGGGATGTCGACGCCTTCGCTGACCATCCGTACGGCGACCAGCCACCGGTCGTCGGACTCGGCGAACTTGGCGATCCGCTCGCTGGCGCCGGCATCGTCGGAGAGCACCACGACCGGGCTGCTGCCGGTGAGCTGCGCGAGCAGCTTGGCGTACGCGCGGGCGGCGTTCTGGTCGGTGGCGATCACCAGCCCGGCGGCGTCGGTCATTCCGGCGTTGCGCTTGTGCCGCAGCCGGGCGTCGGCGGCGCGCAGCACCTGCGGCATCCAGTCGCCGTGGGGGTCCAGCGCGGTACGCCACGCCTTCGCCGTCACGTCGCTGGTGAGCGGCTCGCCGAGCCGGGCCACCAGCTCGTCCCCCGCGCTGGTACGCCACCGCGCCTCCCCCGAGTACGCCAGGAAGATCACCGGGCGTACCACCCCGTCGGCGAGCGCGTCGGCGTAGCCGTACACCGAGTCGGCGCGGGAGCGCAGCAGCCCGTCGGGGCCGCGCTCGTACTCCACGAACGGGATCGGGTTGTCGTCGGAGCGGAACGGGGTGCCGGTCAGCCCGAGCCGCCTCACCGCGGGCTCGAAGGCGATACGCACCCCTTCACCCCAGGTCCGCGCGTCGCCGGCGTGGTGCAGCTCGTCCAGGATCACCAGGCTGCGGCGGGCGAGCGTACGGCGCCGGTGCACCGCGGGCGCCATCCCGACCTGGGCGTACGTCACCACCACGCCGTGGAAGTCGGCGGAGGTGTGCAGCGCGGCGTTGCGGAAATCGGGGTCGAGCTCGATGCCGACCCGGGACGCGGCCGCCGCCCACTGCGACTTCAGGTGCTCGGTGGGGGCCACCACGGTGACCGTCTCCACGGTGCCGGCGGCGAGCAGCTCGGCGGCGATCCGCAGCGCGAAGGTGGTCTTGCCGGCGCCGGGTGTGGCGACCGCGAGGAAGTTCTCGTTGGGCCGCCGCAGGTACGCCACCAGCGCCCGTCGCTGCCAGGCTCGCAGCTCTCCGGCGTCCACCCTGGGCGGCGGTGGCGGCATCGACCCTCCCCGAATCTGACCGGACCGCGACAACACACGGACCGGGCTCTGGACACGCAGCACCCCCGACGCGCAATCACGACGAGGGCCGCTTCAGAGTAGCGAGCACGACCGACAGAATCAGTCGCGACCCGCGCGCGGCACCGGAGCCGACCACTTTCGATACAACGCGAGCACGCGTACGCCGAAAACCAGCGCGGCGGCGCCGATCGCGGCCACCGGCCGGGACAGTGACGCGGCCGACGCGGCGGCCACCGCGACCGCGCCGAGCAGCGCCGCGACGGCGTAGATCTCGCGGCGCAGCACCACCGGGATCTCGCCGGTGAGCAGGTCACGGCCGAGGCCGCCGCCGATCCCGGTGATCATGCCGACGATGCAGGCGCCGAACGGGGGGACCCCGGCGTCGAGCGCCTTCAGGGTGCCGACCACGGTGAACAGCCCGAGCCCGGCGGCGTCCAGCAGCAGCATCAGCTTGCGCAGCCGCCCCAGCTGGGGATGCAGGTAGAACACCAGCAGCGCGGCGAGCGCCGCCACGGTGACGTACGGCCAGGCCACGAACGCCAGCGGCGGTACGGCACCGATCACCAGGTCGCGGATCACGCCGCCGCCGAGCGCGGCGACCACACCGACGAACGCGACGCCGAACAGGTCCAGCCGCTTCGCCACCCCCGCAGAGGCGCCGGACGCGGCGAACACCGCCACCCCGACCAGGTCGAGGACGGCGAGCAGCGCGAAGAACCCGCTCAGCCTTCGCCGTCCGGGCCGTCGGGCATCGACTCGAAGATCTCCTTGCACACCGGGCACACCGGCGAGCCCGGCTTCGCCGCCTTGGTCACCGGGAACACCGCGCCGCACAGCGCGTACACCACGGTGCCCATTACGGCGCTCTCGGTAATCTTCTCCTTGCGTACGTAGTGGAACATCTCGGGACCGGTGTCGGCGTCCTTGGTCTCCGGCCGTACGTCAGTCTGCGTGCTCATCTGTCTCGCGCACCTCCAGCCCACCAGTGTGGCAGGCGCGACAGGTCGTAGGCTGGCGGTATGAGCCGTGACCTGTGCCTTGCCCAGAATCCGGACGCCGACAAGTTGCTCGCCGCCAGCCCGCTGGCGCAGCTGGTCGGGATGCTGCTCGATCAGCAGGTGCCGATGGAGAAGGCGTTCTCCGGGCCGTACGTGCTGGCGCAGCGGCTGGGCCACGAGCCCACCGCCGACGAGATCGCCGGGTACGACACCGACGCGCTGGTGGAGCTGTTCACCCGTACCCCCGCGATCCACCGGTTTCCGGGTGCGATGGCGAAGCGGGTGCAGGAGCTGTGCCGCTACCTGCGCGACCACTACGACGGCGACGCCGAGGCGGTGTGGCGCGGCGTACCGACCGGGGCGGAGCTGTTCAAACGGCTCAGGACCCTCCCCGGGTACGGCGAGCAGAAGGCCAAGATCTTCGTCGCGCTGCTCGGCAAGCAGTTGGGCGTACGCCCGGAAGGCTGGCGGGAGGCCGCCGGTGCGTACGGCGAGGACGGCTCGACCCGCTCGGTCGCCGACGTGGTGGACGAGGAGTCGCTGCTGAAGGTGCGCGAGTTCAAGCGGGCGGCGAAACAGGCCGCGAAGGCCGGCGCATCCTGATGCGCCCGCAGCGCGGCGACCGGCGGCGCGACGTCAACCTCATCACCGACGCCGAGCGCAGCCAGGACGAGCAGCTGCGTTCCCGCCAGATCCGGTACGCCTCGATGATGGGGATCCGGATCGTCTGCCTGATCATCGCCGGGGTGCTGGTGTCGGTGCAGGCGCCGATGCTGTGGCTGTGGGTGCCGCTGTGCGTGGTCGGGATGGTGGCGCTGCCGTGGATGGCGGTGCTGATCGCCAACGACCGGCCGCCGAAGGAACGCCACCGGTTCACCGCCATGCTGCGCGGCCGCCGCAAGCGCGCCGAGGATCCGGCGCTGTCGGGTGAGGCCACCGAGGGGCGTACCGCGATCTCCGCCACCGAACACCGCGTCATCGACGCCGAGCCGTAGCGACCCGCCGATGCTGTCGATCGGGACCACCGTGATGGGCGTGTCCGACGTACGCCGAGCGGCCGCATTCTGGATGCGGGCGCTCGGCTACCTCCCGCGCGACGAGATCGAAGACGACTGGGTGGTGCTGGTGCCGCCGGACGGGCGGCCCGGGGCCCGGCTCGCCCTCGGGCTGAGCGACACGCCGCTGCAGGAACACCCCCGGCTCCACCTCGACCTGTACGCCGGCGACGCCGCCGACCAGGCCGCCGAGGTGGAGCGCCTGATCGGGCTCGGCGCGCAGCGCGTCGACTGGGACTCGTACCCGGAGAATCCCGACTTCATCGTGCTCGCCGACACCGAAGGCAACCGCTTCTGCGTGATCAACACCCGGCCCTAGCCCGAGGTGCCTACAAATCCGCTACGCCGCAGCTCGGCGCCGTGACAGGGTGACTCCGTGCTGCGGGAGATCGCCTGCGACGAGTCGGGCTACGAGGGCGAGAAGCTGGTCGGCGGCACCACCGACGTGTTCGCGCATGCCAGCGTACGGCTGGAGGGCGGAGCGGCGAACGAGTGCGTCCAGGAGCTGCGGCGCCGGATCCGGTCCCCGGCGACGGAGTACAAGGCGAACCACGTACTGCGGGGCAAGCACCGCGCCACGCTGATCTGGCTGCTCGGTCCATCCGGACCGCTGTACGGCACGGCCCGGGTACAGCTGGTGGACAAGGCGTACTTCCTGATCGGCGGGGTGGTCGAGGTGCTGCTCACCGACGGCGACGCGGCCGCGTTCTACCGGGCGGGCCGGCGGTTGCCCGATCCCGCGCCGTGGCAGGCGTTCCTGGCCGCGTCGAACACGCTGCTGCGTACCAAGCACCGGCTGGAAGGGTGGTCGGTGGACGCCTTCCTGTACGCCGTTGACGCGCTGCGCGGCGCCGGCCTGGCCGGTGACGTCCTGGACCGGCTGCGGGGGGCCGGGCCGCGCGCGGAGGCGTACCGGGCGGGGCTGCCGGACGGCGAGCTTCCCCGGCTGGATCCGCTGCTGCCGGCGATCCTGCGTACCGCGGCGCACTGGAGCGACGGCGGTACGCCGGTGTCGATCGTCCACGATCGACAGAACGCGCTGTCGGCGTCCCGGATCGCGCAGCTCACCGCCACCGGCCGGCTGGCCGGGCTGCGGCTGGTCGCCTCGTACGACGACGCACGGGTGCAGATGGCGGACTTCCTGGCCGGGGTGGCCCGGCGGCTGGCTTCCGACCAGCTCAACGGTCGCGGCGACGCGGAGCTCACCGAGCTGCTGCGGCCATACGTGGCCGAGGACTCGATCTGGGGCGACCCGGACACGTGGTCGCTGCTGGCGCCTACTCCGGCCGCGCCCCCGCCCGGCTGACCGCGTCGGCGGCGAGCGCGGCCGCGGCGGTCAGCATCGGTGACGGTGCCACACCGGCGAGCCAGGCGTGCAGCGCGCCCGCGGCGAACGCGTCTCCGGCGCCGGTGACGTCGCGTACCTCCGCCGGCGCGGCGGGCACCGCGACGACGCCGTCGCCGTCGGACCACAGCGCGCCGTCCGGGCCGAGCTTGACGATCGCCTGCCGCGCCACGCCGGCCAGCTGACGCGCCGCCTCATCAGGCGGTAGGTCGCCGCACAGCACCCGCGCCTCGTCCCGGTTGGCGAACAGCAGGTCGGCACCCCGTACCCACGACAGGAATTCCGCGGCACCCACCCGCCGCAACGGGCCGGCGGACGCCGCGTCGACACTCACCGTCAGCCCGGCCGCGCGGGCTGCCACGACGGCGTGCCTGCCGGCCGCCCGGGTCCGTGCCTCCAGGAGCGGATAACCCGACAGATGGAGGTGTACGCCGTCCGGCGCACCGCGCAGCCCCCGGTCGACATCGTCCGGCGCCAGCAGCGTGTTGGCGCCGCGGTCACAGAGCATGCTGCGTTCGGCGCCGGTCGCGATCACCACGACGGTGCCGGTAGCGACCTGGTGCCGGGTGACCGCGCAGCGTACGCCGGCCGCCTCCAGCTCCGCGAGCCGCTGCTCGCCGGCGAGGTCCGCCCCGACCGCGGCCACCAGGG